>JALYMR010000319.1 GCA_030773615.1 Actinomycetota bacterium | reverse complement strand
GTGCTCGACCGCGAACTGGCCGTGCCCGGCGCCCACCAGCGGCTCGGCCGCGACGGCCAACCGGCCGACCAGGGGCTGCGCCGCGAACTCGAACAGGCCCTCCTCGAGCTCACCCACCTCGCTCGGACCGCCGCCCCCTCGCCGCCTGACCGAGGACCACGAGAGGTGTACCGCCGACCGGGCGTGCGCCCTCCCCCAGAACCAATCCCAAGGAGCCCGCATGCCGACCCCATCACCCGCGACGAGCTGCGCCGGCGCATGGACACCGACGCCATCCACGTGGTCGAAGTGCTGCCCACGTTCCGCTTCGACACCGAAGGCCATCTCCCCAGAGCCTTGTGTCTCGACCTGCCAGACGTGGCGACCCGAGCGCCGGAGCTGTTGCCCGACCGCCATGCTCCCGTGGCCACGTACTGCACCTCCACGCGCTGCCCGAACTCCGCGATCGCCGCGCGACAGCTCGAAGCCCTCGGCTACACCCAGGTCTTCGAGTACGTCGAAGGCAAGGCCGACTGGCGCGAAGCGGGCCTGCCCCTCGAGCACCCCGCCGACAACTGACAGCGCTCGAGCGCGGCCCGATCGCCGAGGGGCCCTCCGCCCGAAGCACTCTCGGACGTTGCGGTGGTGGGCAGGCAACGATGTCGGAGTCTGGCCCGCACACGAGCTTCATCCAGCCAGCGCGCTGGAGCTCCTCGAGCGCCGGGCGCACGATCATGGTGCCGGCGCTTCAACCAGCTCGTGCGGGGCACGGGCGACGCCGGCGCGTGGCACGAGACCTACCGCGTGCGCGCCGGGGAGTACGAGACGATATACGCCGACATGCCGCGCGTGGGGCTGGGCCGTGCGGCGGAGCACGTGCCCGTCGGGTCGACGAGCACCGCGGCGCGGCGCATGCGCCGCGCCCTCACGCCGTCGCGCTGACCGGCGTACCGGCGCACCGACGCCCTCGAGGCACCGGCCCGCGTGACCGAGGGTCCTAGCCGATGCCCGCCCGCTCGCTCGCAGGCGCTGCGGTAGCGACTCGTGCAGAGCGGCTCGGCGGTGACGAAGCCGTCGGCGACCACCGTCGCCAGCATGTTGTCCGCCGTGATCGCGATCGTGTCGAGCAGCACGGACGGAACCTGCTCGCGGCCGTTGTCGACCCGCTCCTTGGCGAGCGGCGGGGGCTGCTGGCCCCGGGCGAGGGGGACGGCGAGCTCGGCCGCGGCGTTCGCGAGGCGCTTGATCGGTTGGTAGACCGTCATGGGCTGCTCGCCGGTGAGGATGCGCTGCAGCCCCGCGACCTCGGCCGGTGACGGGCCGGTGGCCGGTACGAGGATGCGCGCGCTAGCCCGCCGCGCCCCGCTCGCCGTGGAAGTAGTCCGTTGCCGTCGAGCGGGTGGTCATGAGGTCCTCGGCGGGGTCGCCGGTGAAGATCCCCACCTTGTCGCTGTCGGGGTAGGCGGTCGCCGTCGGGACGACGACGTCCGAGAACAGCAGCACGCGGACCGCGCCGTCGCCGTCGTTGCGCAGCTGATGGGCGCCCGCGGGGCCGCGGGGGAAGAAGACGAGGTCGAGGGGCTCGAGGCGCTCGACGCCCTCGGGCGTGCGCAGGGTGGGGCGGCCCTCGAGGACGAGCGCCCACTCCTCCTCGCCGTACTCGTAGTGGTAGGGGCACACGGCCTGCCCCGGCGGCAGCTCGTACAGGCTCGCGCCCGTCCGCTGCGCGCCGAGCTGCGGGCCCACGCGCCACAGCCCCGCCCGGAAGCCCTCGGGGTCGGCGGGGTCGAAGGTGAAGGTCGGGTCGGAGAGGCTCACGCGGGGCATGGGGGAGATGCTGCCAGCCGGCGTGGGACAGGTGGCCAGGGCCCTCAACCGGTCGCCCGCCGCGCCCGATGACGAAGACGATGAACCAGGTGTCCCGACCCGTGCGCTTCGCGCTCGTCGCCACGCTCGTTCTCGCCGTGGCGTGGTTCACGGTCCTGCGCGCCAAGGTGGGGGAGGCGGAGGTGCCCGCCGCGGCCGTCCCGGCGGCCGCGCCCGTCCCGGCGCCCGTTCCCGTCCCGGCCGCCGTGCCCGCCGCCCA
>JALYMR010000318.1 GCA_030773615.1 Actinomycetota bacterium | reverse complement strand
CGACGAGCTCGAGCTCCACCTCGTGCCCGTCGTCCTCGGGGCGGGCGAGCGCCTGCTCGAGGACGTCGGCGATCCCCTGCTCGAGCCCGTCGAGGTCATCGCCTCACCCGGGGTGACGCACCTCAGGTTCCGCATCGGGCGAAGGTGACCGCAATCGGCCGGGGCCGGCCGGCGGACGATCGCTGAGCTGAGCGAGGAGGAAGCGAACGCCTCATGCCTGCGCTGCCCGTCGCCCGCCGGCTCGTGCGCCCGGGCGACGACGAACCACCGGCCGGTGTGCAGGACCTCCCCGCCGAGTTCGGCGGCGAGCCCCTCCGGGGTCAGGTGGCGCTTGAAGACCCGGTGCCGCGAGCCGTCGTTGAGCACCCGCTCCTGCCAGCCCTCGGCGGGCACGCCGGGGCGCAGGGCGGAGTCGACGACGACGAGCTCCGGCGCGACCCGCCGAGCCTCGGCCAGGAAGTCGTCGCGCTCGCCGTCGGGGAGGTGACCGTAGAAGTGGCCCGCGAGGACGCGGTCGAACGCGCCGGCGGCGAAGGGCAGTGCGAGCGCGTCCCCGACGACCGCGAGCCCCTCGGGCACGCGCTCCTGCGCACGGGCCACCATGGACGGGCTCTGGTCGAGGCCGACGACGAACCCGGGGAGGTGCCGGGTCAGGAAGCCCGTCCCGCACGCCACGTCGAGGGTGCGGCACGGCGGCAGGGCGGCGAGCAGCGCGACGACCGTCTGCACCTCGTCGCCCCACCCGGGCCTGTCGCGCGCGGCGAAGCGACCGACCCCGTCGTACCACTCGTCGTACTCGCCGGCACGCCGCTCGTAGTAGGCGTGCGTCGCGGCGTCACGGGCGAAGCGCATCCCGTGACGCTACCCCGGGGGACCCACCGCGCGCGGGCCGCCGGGGACGGCGGCGGCGCCGCCGCCCTAGGAGCGGCGGGCCCGGAACAGCCCGGTGAAGGCGGCGATCCCGCCGCCGAGCAGGAAGCCCGCGCCGGCGGCGCCGGCGAGCACCTGCTGCTGGCGCTCGGCGAAGCGCGCGCGCCAGTTCGTGACCTCGCGGACCTCGCCCTGGAGCCGCTCGATCGCGGCTCCGAGCTCCTGCCGGTTGGCCTCGATGGACGCGCGGATCTCCTCGGGGGAACGCTGGCGTGCGGACATCAGTGGTGCCTCGCCTCGTCGACGGTGGCCTTGATCCTCTGCGCCTCGTCGATGGCCATCTCGGGCTTGGGCGGCGTGCCCGCCTTGATGAAGCGGGCGGCGAGCAGGCCCGCCACGGCTCCGAGCACGAAGAGGAGCACGGCCACGATCAGGAAGCCCAGCCAGTAGTTGTCGTTCGGGCCCGTGGCGTCCCAGGCCAGCCACGACAGGGCATGCAGCAGCAGGATGAGCCCGAGGAGCGCGAGGACGCCGGCCACCGCGCCCACCACGGCGCCGCGCACGAGGCGCCCGACCTTCTCGGTGAGCTCGACCCGGGCGAGCTCGATCTCCTCGCGCACGAGAAGCTGCGCGCGCTGGGCGATGTCCTGCACGGCCGCGCCGACCTGCGGCGTGTACGGCTCCGGGCGCGCGTTCGCACCCTCGCCGTCGCGTGCGCCGGCGGCGACGGCGCCGCGGGGGCTCGTGCCCGGCTCAGCCGACAAGGCGCTTGAGGATCAGGGCCACGAGGAGGCCGCCGGCGAACGCGACGCCGATCTGGACCTCGGGCCGGTCGCTGTTCGGGATGCTCGCCATGGCGCCCGGGGCGGGCACGCGCTGGGGCGTCCACTCGGGCGGGCCGGACGTGCCCGCGCTCGGGCGCGTGGCGGCAGGGGTGAGGGGCTGGGTACTCATTCGGGCGGGTCCTCCCCGTAGAAGCTACGCCAAATCGCCGTGGCCAGACGGCTCGTGGCCGCGGTGGCGACCGCGCCGAGGCCGGCGAGGAGGCCGACCCACACCAGGCGCTTGACGGCGTCGTTCTGCGGCACGCGCGGCATCCAATCACAGGCGGCGGACGGCCCGGCCTGCGCTAGCCCACGAGATCCGCGAGCCAGTCGGCCGCGAAGAACGCGCAGAACAGGGGGACGAGCGCCCACATGAGCGGGTGCACCTCCCCCGCCCGCCCCCGCGCGGCCATGGCCACGGCGTAGCCGATGACCCCGAAGCCGATCCCGGCCGCGATGGAGAACGTCAGGGGCACCCCCGCGATGATCAGGAACGCGGGCAGCGCGGACTCCGGCCGTCCCCAGTCGATGTCGGCCACCAGGCGCAGCATGAGGTAGCCGACCATCACCAGGGCGGGCGCCACCGCGGGGTGGATCGTCGCCTCCCCCACCCGGACGCCCTGGCCGACGAGGGCGATGAGCGGAACGAGGAACACCGTGAGCGCGAAGAGCCCGGCGGTCACGAGGGAGGCCAGGCCGGTCCGGGCCCCCTCCGCGACGCCGGCGCCGGACTCGATGTAGGTCGTCACGCTTGATACGCCCATCGCCCCGCCGCCCAGCGCCGCCGCCGAGTCGACGAGCAGGACACGACGGGCGCGGGGCAGCTCGCCCTCGCGGTCCGTCAGCCCACCCGCGCTGCCCACCGCCACCGCGGTGCCCACCGTGTCGAAGAAGTCCGTCATGAAGAGGGTGAACACGATGGGCACGAGCGCGAGGCTCAGCGCGGCGCCCAGGCTGTCGGGCGACAGCGCGTCGCCGATCGTCGCGAGGTCGTCCCCGCCGGGGAGCTCGACGACGCCGCCGGGCGGCTCGAGGACCCCGAGGAGCAGGCCGAGCGCCGTGGCCGTGGCGATCCCGGCCAGCAGCGCGCCACGAGCCTCCCGGGCGACGAGGACGGCCGCGACGAGCAGCCCCGCCAGGGCGGTGAGCGGCGGGGCCGCCGTGAGGTCGCCGAGCCCGATCCCCGTCGCCGGGTCGTTGACCACGATGCCCCCCTCGCGCAGGCCGACGAGGGCGATGAAGAGGCCGATGCCCACGCCGATCGCCAGCTTGAGGTCGAGCGGCACGGCCCGCACGACGGCCTCGCGCAGCCCCGCGACGACGAGCACCACGGCGACCGCCCCCTCGAGCACGACGCAGGCCATTCCCACCGGCCACGGCAGCTCCCGGCCGAGGATGAGGTCGAAGGCCACGATGGCGTTGATCCCCAGCCCCGACGCGAGCGCGAAGGGCAGGTTCGTCAGGAGCCCCATGACCGCCGTGAAGCCGGCGGCGGCGAGCGCGGTGGCGACCGCGACGGCCTCGAAGGGCAGCCCGGCGGCGCTCAGGATGGCCGGGTTGACGAAGACGATGTAGCTCATCGTCAGGAACGTCGCCAGCCCGCCGAGGACCTCCGTGCGGACCGACGTCCCGCGCTCCGCGAGCCGAAAGCGGCGATCGATCGCGCTGGCGGCGGCCACGGGCGGGCACCATACCCCGCGTGCCCGTCCCCATCGTGACCCCCCGCCTCGTCCTGCGCGCGTTCACGGTCGACGACGCGCCGCAGCTGCACGCGGTCCTCTACAGCGACCCGGAGGCCATGCACTTCATCGGGGGCCCGCACACGCTCCAGGCCACGCGCCAGGGCATCGAGCGCTACAT
>JALYMR010000317.1 GCA_030773615.1 Actinomycetota bacterium | reverse complement strand
CCGGCCACCTCCTCACTGGCAGGCGGGGGAACGCTTTGCGGGGACCGCCGGGGAGGGCGACCCTCGCGCGTTGTGGGGAGAAGACGTTCCTCGACGTCGTCGCACCCGTGCACTACGTCGCCGGAGGGTGCGACCAGGATGTGACCACGACGCCCCCGTGCGACGCGCTGCAAGAGCATGAAGGGCCGTGTTGATCTGCGGCCCGGACCACCTCACGAGCAGGCACTTCGCCTGCGAGGGGATGCGAGGGTGTGAAGCGGACGACGGGCCTCGAACCCGCGACCTTCGGCTTGGGAAGCCGACGCTCTACCAACTGAGCTACGTCCGCGCTGCCCGCGGATTCTATCCTCGGAGGCAGGGATGCGCCGCCTCACCGCCCCGATCGTCGCCGGCCTCGCCGCGCTCGCGCTCGTGGCGCTGCTGGCCTACGGGATGGTGGGCACGGGCGAGGACACGACGCTCGACGAGGCCGTGCGGCGCGGCGACCGGCCGCCGGCGCCGGACCTCTCGCTCCCCGTGCTCGGCACGGGGAGCGCCCAGGCGCTGAGCGACCTGCGCGGGGAGGTCGTCGTCCTGAACTTCTGGGCCTCGTGGTGCGACCCCTGCAAGGAGGAGGCCCCCGTGCTCGAGCGCGCGCACCAGCGGCTGCGGGCCGAGGGCGCGGGCACCGTGCTCGGCGTGACCTTCCGCGACGCGAGCCCCGCCTCGATGCGCTTCGTGCGCGAGCAGCGCCTGAGCTACCCGAGCGTGCGCGACGTCGATGGCGAGCTCGCGGAGCGCTTCGGCACCCGCTCCCTGCCCGAGACGTTCGTCATCGACCGCGAGGGCCGGATCGCGGCGGTCGCCCGGGGCCAGCTCGACCAGGCCACGATCGACCGCGCCCTCGACGAGGTGCTCTGAACGTGGCCCCGCGCGCGGCCTGTCTGCTCCTGCTCGCCCTCCTCGCGCTGCTGACGGCGGCGCCGAGCGCCCTCGGCGCCCCCGCCTCGCTCGCCGACCTCGAGGACGAGGTCATGTGCCCGACCTGCAACGTCCCGCTCAACGTGGCCGAGAGCCCGCAGGCCGACGAGCAGCGCGAGTTCATGCGCGAGCTCATCGCCCGGGGGGCCGACGAGGAGGCGGTCAAGCGCGCGCTCGTCGCCGAGTACGGCGAGGACGTGCTCGCGCTGCCCGACCCCGCGGGCTTCGGCGCCGCGGCCTACGTCGTGCCGCCCCTGCTCGTGGCCGCCCTCGCGCTCCTGCTCGTCGTGCTCGTGCCCCGCTGGCGCCGCCGCCCCGGCGCGCCCCCCGCCCCCGCGCTGAGCGCCGTCGACGCGGCCCGCCTCGACGAGGACCTCGGCCGCGTGCGCCCCTGATGCCCGCCGGGGGTCCGGACACCACCGTCCTCGCGGCCTTCGCGGTCGGCTTCGCCTCATACGTGTCGCCCTGCGTCCTGCCCCTCGTCCCGGGCTACCTCTCCGCCGTCTCCGGGGTCTCCGTCGCCGAGCTGCGCAGCCAAGAGCGGCCCCTGGCCCGCGTCCTGTGGCCCGCGCTCGTCTTCTGCCTCTCGTTCACGGTCATCTTCGTGGCCCTGGGCATGAGCGCCACCGGCCTCGGCGCCACCCTCGCCGAGCACCGCGACACGCTCGACGTCGTCGCGGGCGCGATCATCGTCGCGCTCGGGCTGCTCTTCCTGCTCACGCCCTTCGTGCCCCGGCTCAACCGCGAGTGGCGGCCCGACGCGCTCATGCGCCGTGCGGCGGGTGGGCCCGTGCTGGCCGGCGCGGCCTTCGCCGTGGCCTGGACGCCGTGCGTCGGCCCCACCCTGGGCGCGATCATCACCGCGGCGGCCACCGCGGACACGGTCGGGCAGGGCGGCGTGCTCCTCGCCGCCTACTCCGCGGGGCTGGCGATCCCGTTCCTGCTCACCGCCGTCGCCTTCGACCGGGCCACCGCCGCCTTCCGCTGGCTGCGCGACCACCACCTGGCGGTCACCGCGGTGAGCGGGGTCGTCCTGCTCCTCATGGGCGTGCTCATGCTCACGGGCCAGCTCACGGCGCTGAACGCCGAGGCCCAGCGGGCGCTCGACGCCGTCGGCCTCGACTTCGTCTACGACCTCTGACGGCCAGGGGCGCGGCCCGCCCCCGCCGCGGGTACTGTCCCCTCGAGCGCCGCGCCCCGCGGCGCGCACCCGAACGGAGGACCACGTGGAGTTCTTCCTGCTCGCCATGGTCGGCACGGCCATCCTGGCCATCGGCCCCGCCGTCTTCAGCGCCCTCGAGAAGGACGACGACCACCACTAGGGGGACTCTTCACCGCATGGCCCAGCTCGACGACCGGCTCACCACCCCCGTCCGCATCGACGACGAGCAGCTCAGCCGGGTCAAGGAGGCGACGGACCGCGACCTCGTCGCCATCGCCCACGCGATGCAGCGCTACGCGGCCCTCCACCTCGCGCACCGCACGGGCGAGCTGCCCGACGCGCCCGACGCGTCGCTCGTCGGCTGCGACGAGCACTCGGCCGCGGTCGCGCGCTCCATCGTCGAGCAGGCGCTCAACGCCGAGGTCCTGCACGGCGACGCCCTCGGCGGAGCGCCCGGTCAGGCCTGACCGGGCGACGAGGCCCCGCTCTCGCCGGAGCCCTCCTCGTCGTCCCCGGGCACCTCGGGCGAGGAGACGGGCTCGTCCTCGCTCCCGGCGCCACCGGCGGTCGGGGCCGTGAACTCGTCGTCGCTGCGGTCGCTGTAGCCCGAGGTCTCCATGCCCGCGGGCGTACCCGCGGGCCCCTACATGGACGCGGGGGCGGTGACGCCGAGCAGGTCGAGCGCGCGCGCGATCGTCCGCTGGGTGACGGCGCAGAGGGCGAGCCTGACGTCCTCCACGCCCTCCCCCTCCGCACCGAGGACCTGGCAGTCGCGGTAGAAGGCGGTGAAGCTCTGGGCGAGCTCGAGCGCGTAGCCCGCGACGCGGTGCGGCGTCCGCCGCTCGGCCGCCTCGGCGACCTCCTCGGGGAACGCGAGCAGCTTCTTGATCAGCGCGCGCTCGGCGGGGTCGAGCGGCACGCGGCGGGCGGCCAGCGCGCCCGGCGCCGCCGGGACGGCCCCGTCCCCGGCCCGGGCGCGGATCGAGGCGATGCGGGCGTGGGCGTACTGCACGTAGTACACGGGGTTCTCGCTCGACTCCTCCTTCGCGAGGTCGAGGTCGAGGTCCACCGTCGTGTCGTGCGAGCGCTGGAGCAGGAACCATCGCGCGGCGTCGACCCCGATGTCGTCCATGAGGTCGTCGAGCGTGACGAACTCGCCTCGGCGCTTGGACATGGACATCCGCTCGCCGCCGGCGACGAGCTGGACGAGCTGCATGATGAGCAGCTCGAGCTCGCGGGCGGGGTCGCCCCCCAGCGCCTCGTAGGCCGCGGCCATCCGCCCCACGTAGCCGTGGTGGTCGGCGCCCAGGACGTAGGCCAGGCGCTCGAACCCGCGCTCGCGCTTGTTGAGCAGGTAGGCGATGTCCGACGCGAAGTAGGTCAGCTCGCCGCTCGAGCGCACGAGCACGCGGTCCTTGTCGTCGCCGTGCACCGTCGTGCGCAGCCACAGGGCGCCATCGGAGCGGTAGGTCTGGCCGAGCTCGTCGAGGCGCTCGAACGCGTGCTGCACGGGCGACGGGTCGCCCTCGTGCAGCGAGCGCTCGGAGAACCACACGTCGACGGGGGCCCGGAAGCGCGCGAGCGACGCCTGGACGCGCTCGAGCATGAGGGCGATGGCCTGGTGGGTGACCCCGTCGACGTCGAGCGTCGCCGCGTCGGGGATCGCCGCCGCGAGCTCGCGCACGTAGTCGCCGAGGTAGCCGTCCTCGGGCGGCTCCTCCCCCCGGGCGCGGGCCTGCACGGACTCGCCGAGGTTGCGCGCCTGGCTGCCGGCGTCGTTGACGTAGTACTCGCGGGTGACGGCGTGGCCGTGGAAGGCGAGCACGCGGGCCAGGGCGTCGCCGTAGGCCGCGTTGCGCGCGCCGCCCACGTGCAGCGGGCCCGTGGGGTTCGCGCTCACGTACTCCACGTTGACGCGCTGGGACACGGGCGCGCCGCCGCCCCCGTAGCCCTCGCCCGCGTCGGCGAGGTGGGCGAGGCAGTCGAGGTGCCACCCGTCGGAGAGGAAGAGGTTGAGGAAGCCCGGGCCCGCGACCTCCACGTGGTCGAGCGCACCGGCGAGCTCGCGCTCGAGCTGCTCCCCCACGCGCTCGGCCACCTGCCGGGGCGGCGCCTTGACCACGGGGGCGAGCACCATGGCGGCGTTCGTGGCGTAGTCGCCGAAGCCCGCCTGCCGGGGGCGCTCGAGCGTGGGCCGCGACCGGGGCGCGCCCGCGTCCCCGGCCGTTGCCGCGGTGGCGGCGTCGAGGGCCGTGCGCAGGGCGTCCAGGGGGGTCACGTGCCGGTCAGGCTAGTGCCGCTCCTAGTAGTGGTAGCGCTCCCCGGCGAGGATCTTGTGGCCGCGGAAGAGCTGCTCGAGCAGGACGATGCGCGCGAGCTGGTGGGGCAAGGTGAGCGGCCCGAGCGACAGGCGGTGGTCGGCGCCCGGGAGCTCGAGGCCGAGCGGCCCCCCGACGACGAAGCAGACGTCGCGCCCGGCCTGCCGGCGCTGCTCGAGGAAGCGGCTGAAGCCGAGCGAGTCGAGCGCCTCGCCCCCGCGGTCGAGGAGGGAGACGAAGGCGCGGGCGGGGATGCGCCGCTGCACGTCCTCGTCCTCGCGGACCTCGACGACGTCCACCCGTGCGTGGCGCGCGAGGAGCTCGCGGTAGTGCTCGGCGTCGTCGACGTAGGGCGGGCGCTGCCGTCCCACGGCGAGGACGAGGTACCGCATCTGTGCGACCATAGTCCCGGCATGGCCGACGACGAGCAGCTCCCCGATCGCCACATCAACATCCACTTCTCGCCGGAGCTCATGGCCGGCGTGTACGCGAACTTCGCGAACGTGTCCTTCTCGGACTACGAGTTCACGATCACCTTCGCCCGCGTCGACCACGAGGTCGAGGAGGAGGAGATCCCCGGCGTGGTCGTCACCCGGGTCAACCTCGCCCCCCGCTTCGTGCGCGAGCTCGCCGACGCGCTCGAGGACGCCTGGTCGAAGTGGAGCACGCGGGAGGGCATCAAGAACCTCCCCGAGTACGGCGACCAGCCACCCCCCGCCGCCTAGCCGGCTCGGCCTCCGGCGCGGCCTGCCCGCCGGCGGCGAACGCCTCCCCGATGCCGATGCGCTGCAGCGTCGTCGGGTGGGTGCCGAAGAGCGCGTGCGACCACGCGGGCGGACTGGGCTCGCTCACGTTGCGCACGGCGATGCGCCGTTCGAAGGCGATGAACGGCTCGGGCGCGCGGGTCAAGCGCAGTGCAAAGGAGTCCGCCCGCGCCTCCACCCGCCGCGACAGCTGGTTCGACACGACGGTCACCGTCGTGCTCAGGGCCACGACGCTCAGGGCCAGGGCGGGGAGGACGGCCGGCCCGGCCCACCCGGCGGGCGCCGGGGGCGCGAGGCGCGCGGTCAGGCGCGACCCGGCGAACAGGGCCGCGGGGGTCACGAGCGCGAGGAAGAGCAGCCCGTGCTGTAGGTCGCGGTGGCGCACGTGGGCGAGCTCGTGGGCGACGACGAAGCGCACCTGCTCGGGGGTGAAGCCCTCGAGCAGCGTGTCGTAGAGCACGACGCGCTTCGTGGCGCCGAGCCCCGCGACGTAGGCGTTGGCCGCCGTCGTGCGGCGGCTCGCGTCCATGCGGTAGACCTCGCCGACCTGCACCCCGGCGCGCTCGGCGAGGCGCAGCACGTCCGCGCGCAGCGCGCCGGGCGGCACGGGCTCAAAGCGGTTGAAGACCGGGTCGAGGACGACGGGGCCGACGGTCAGGGTGGCGGCGCCGAAGGCGACCACGGCGACGGAGCCCGGCAGCCACCAGCCGCGCGGGGAGCGGCGGATGAGGGCGACGGCCACGGCCGCCCCGCTGCCCGCGAACACCGCGCCGATCGCCCAGCCCCGGGCGACGTCCCACGCCCATCCCGGCCAGCCCTGGGTGACGAGGCCGACCTCCTTCGCGCGGGCCCGGGCGACCCCGCGCAGCGGCAGCCCCGCGGCGTCGACCGCCACGGAGAGCGCGGCCCCGGCGAGCGCGGCCGCCACGAGCGGGTGCCGGAAGCGGCGCCCGAGGACGCGGGGAGGACGCCGCACGAGCCAGACGAGTAGCCCGACCTCCACCGCGAGGCCCGCGAGCCCCAGAACCCGCTGGGGCGCCCGGAAGGCGCGCGCCCGCTCGAGCTGCGCGGCGCTGAAGTAGGCTTCCGCCTGCACGGGGGCCGGCGTGATCACCCCCTCCCGCGGGCGCAGGAGCAGCACCGCGGCCTCCGCGACGAGCACGGCGGCCACGACGGCGAGGCCTACGGTCGGGAGGGGCTGTAGGCGTCGCCGGCGTCCACCCAGCATCCGCTCACTGTCGCACATGCGCCTCGCCCTCCTGTCCGACGTCCACGGCAACCGCCACGCCTTCGAGGCGGTGCTGGCCGAGATCGACGCGGCCGCGGTGGACGCCGTCTGGTGCCTGGGCGACCTCGTGGGCTACGGCGCCGACCCCGACGCGTGCGTCGCCCTGGCCCGCGAGCGATGCGACCTCGTCCTCGCGGGCAACCACGACCTCGCGGTGACCGGCGCGCTGCCCATCGAGGACTTCTCGAGCGGGGCGGCCGCGGCGGTGGCCTGGACGCAGCGCCACCTGAGCGACGAGCACCGCGAGGTCCTCGCCGGCCTCGTGCCCCGCGCGGCGCGCGAGGGCGTCGGCCTCTACCACGCGAGCCCGCGCGACCCCGTGTGGGAGTACGTGCTCTCCGACCTGCTCGCCGAGCTCTGCCTCGACGCCCAGGACGAGCGGGTGTGCGCGATCGGCCACTCGCACGTCGCCCTGTCCTTCGCCCGCGGCACCGACCGCCGCGTCGAGGGCGCCCTGCGCCCGCCCGGCGAGCCCCTCTCGCTCGCGGCGGGCGAGTGGCTCGTCAACCCGGGCAGCGTGGGGCAGCCCCGCGACGGCGACCCGCGCGCCGCCTGGCTGCTGCTCGACACGGGGGACTGGCGCGCCCAGTGGCGGCGGTGCGACTACGACGTCGCGGGGGCCCAGGAGGCGATCCGCCGCGGCGGCCTCCCGGAGTCCCTGGCCACCCGCCTGGGCTACGGTCAGTAGCCGTGCGCGCGCCCCTCGCGACCCTCCTCGTCGTGCTCGTCGCGGCGGCCTCGGCCTGTGGTCAGACGGGGACGCGCGGCGGCCTGCCCGAGGGGCGCGCCCAGGCGCTGCGGGCGCAGCTGCGCGACGTCGAGCAGGCCGTGCAGCGCGGCGAGTGCGAGGGCATCGACGCCGAGCTGGCCGAGGTCGACGAGGCGATCGACGACCTGCCGGAGGGCGTCGACGACCGGCTGCAGCGCCGCCTGAGCACCGGCGCCAGCCGGCTGCGGGACGTGGCCCAGCGCGACTGCACGCGCCAGAACGTCGAGACCCAGCCGCCCGAGCCGGTGCCCACGCAGACGCAGCCCGAGGAGACCCAGCCCGAGCAGACCCAGCCCGAGCAGACCCAGCCCGAGCAGACCCAGCCGCAGGAGACCCAGCCGCAGGAGACCCAGCCCCCGGAGATTGAGGGCGAGGAGGAGAGCGGCGGCGTCGACGGCTCGGGCGATGAGGACGCAGGCCAGCAGGGCCAGGGCCAGGGGCAGGGGCAGGGGCGCGGGCGCGGGCGCGGATCGGGCGGCGAGGAGGGCGCGTGAACGCCCAGCTCATCGCCGACCGCTACGACCTCGGCGAGCGCCTCGGCGTCGGCGGCATGTCCGTCGTCGTGCTCGCCCACGACCGGCGGCTCGAGCGCGACGTGGCGGTGAAACTCCTGGCCGAGCACCTCGCCGAGGACCCGCAGTTCGTCTCGCGCTTCCGCCGCGAGGCGCTCGCCGCCGCCCGCCTCGTGCACCCGAACATCGTGCAGGTCTTCGACTTCGGCTTCGACGAGGTCACGGGGCGCAACTTCATCGTCATGGAGTACGTCCGCGGCCAGTCGGCCGCGCAGATCCTGCGCGAGCGCTTCCGCCTGGGCGTCGACGAGGCGCTGCCCATGCTCGACGGCGCCTGCCGGGCGCTCGGCCACGCCCACCGCCACGGGGTCGTGCACCGCGACGTCAAGCCGGGCAACATCCTGCGCTCCGACGAGGGCCAGGTGAAGCTCGCCGACTTCGGCATCGCGAAGGCGGCCGACTCGTCGGCGCTCACCCAGGCCGGCTCCGTGCTGGGCACGGCGGCCTACCTCGCGCCCGAGCAGGCGCTGGGCGAGGACGCGAGCCCCCGCTCCGACCTCTACGGCCTCGGCGTCGTGGCCTACCAGCTCATGGCCGGGCGGCTGCCCTACGACGCGACGTCGCTCACCGAGCTCGCGCTCGTGCAGCAGCGCGAGCAGCCGCCGCGCCTGGACGAGCTGCACCCCGAGGTCCCCCCCGCGCTGGGCGACGCGGTGGCGCGCGCGCTCGCGCTCGACCCCGCCGACCGCTACGCCACGGCCGAGGAGATGCGCCAGGCGCTCGAGGCGGTGGCCCGCGGCGTCCCGGTCGCCTGGCGGGCGGACGCGACGCAGGTGCTCGGCCGCGAGCCGACGGCCGCCACCCAGGCCGTGCGGGCCACCCGGCCCGTCCGGCGGCTCGAGCCCCAGCCCCCCCGCTCGCGCCCCATGCCCGCTCCCGCCGGCCTCGAGGCCGAGCCCTCCCCCGCGCGGGAGCGCCCGCGTCGGCCGGCACGCCGGCGCAGCCCACGGCGGTTGCTCATCGGCCTGCTCGCCGTCCTCATCCTCGCCGGCGCGATCGTGGCCGCGGTCGTGGCCACGGGGGACGGCGGGCGCGAGCGCGTGCAGCTGCGCGAGATCACCGGCGACGACGTCGGGCAGGTCGTCGACCAGCTCGACCGGCTCATCGAGGACAACGTCCGCTAGGAAGAGCCAGCCGCGGCGGGCGGCGCTCCCGGGTGCCCGTCCACGGTCAGCGGCGCCGCCCCCTCGCGCAGCGCGCGGGCCCGCTGGGCCAGGGTGCCGGCCCCGATGGCGCCGCGTAGGTCCGCCATGAGCCGGGCCAGGAAGGCGAGGTGTGCAGGGTGAGCAGCCGCAGGCCGGTGAGCTCGCGGTGCTTGACCAGGTAGCGCAGGTAGCCGCGCGGATGCCCGGCCGCGCAGGCCGGGCAGGGACAGCCCTCCATGATCCGCTCGTCGCTGTCGGCCCAGCGGGCCGCGGTCAGGTCCACGCGCCAGCGCCGGTCGGGCTCGGGCACGAGCGCCATCCCGCGGCGCCCCAGGCGGGTGGGCATCGCGCAGTCGAAGGTGTCGATCCCGAGCTCGACGCCGCGGATGAGGTCGTCGACGTCGCCGATGCCGAGCAGGTGGCGCGGGCGCGAGGCGGCCGCTCGTCCAGCACCGCCTCGTCCACCCCACGACCTCGCAGATCTGGTCCTTGTCCGCGCCGAGCGAGCCGCCGATGGCGATCCCGTCGCAGCCGCTCGCGGCCACGCCTCCGTCGAGGCCACCCGCAGGTCCTCGAACACGCCGCCCTGCACGATGCCGTAGACGAGCTGCCCCGCCGGCCCATGCTCCGCGTGCCAGTCCAGACAGCGGGCGAGCCAGCGGTGGGTGCGCTCCGTCGACCGCGCGGTGTAGTCGCGGGGCACGTGGAAGGGGGTGCACTCGTCGAAGACGAGGGCCACGTCGCTGCCGAGCGCCGCCTGGACGGCCATGGAGGTCTCCGGGCCAATGAAGCGCTCGCCCCCGTCGAGGTAGGAGCGGAAGCGCACGCCCTCCTCCTCGATCGAGAGCACCTTGCCGTCGCGGTCGGCGCCCTGGGCGCAGGTGGGCGGGCGCTGCTTCTTGATCTCGTCGGCGACCGTCCCGTGGCCCATGGAGAAGACCTGGAAGCCGCCCGAGTCGGTGATGACCGGCGCGTCCCAGCCCATGAAGCGCTGGAGCCCGCCGAAGCGCTCGATGCGCTCGTGGCCGGGCGTGATGAACAGGTGGAACGTGTTGCCGAGCACCATGTCCGAAGCCCAGCGCGGCGACGTCGCGCGGCTCCAGGCCCTTCACCGTGGCCTTCGTGGCCAGGGGGATGAAGGCGGGCGTGCGCACCGTGCCGTGCGCGGTGCGCAGCAGGTTGGCGCGGGCCTGGCTGGCGCCATCGAGGGCGACGATCTCGAGGGCCGGCACGCGGCGCCGGGCCGCCGTCAGCAGCAGCGCCCGCCGGGGGCGTCCACGCGGCCGAGGAGGTCTCCGAGCAGGGCGAGGTCCCCCTCGTGGAACCGGCCCCCGAAGCGCTCATGGACCACCGCGGCGTGCGTCGCCCGCGCCGCTCGCAGACGCTCGTGGCCCGCGGGCGTGAGGCGGGCGAAGGCGCCGCGCGCGTCCGTGGCACACGCCACGCGCTCGAGCAGCCCGTCGCGCTCGAGGCGGTCGACGAGCCGGGTCAGGCCGCTGCGGCTCAGCAGCGCGGTCGTGGCCAGGTCGCACATGCGCATCCGCTGGCCCGGGGCCTCGGCGAGCTCGACGAGCACGCCGTAGGAGCTCAGCGGCAGGCCGTGGGCCGCCTCGAGCTCCGCGTCGAGGGCCCGGACGAGCGCGGCGTGGGCCCGCAGCAGGGCGTGCCAGGCCCGGAGCTCCGCGGGCGAGAGCGAGGGCGAGAGGTGGCGCGCTGCCGTCACCGCCATCGGTCGAGTGTAGCCGGAGTGATTGCGCCGGCAACGGGTATCGTTGCCCGCGCAAGCAACCTCTGGAGCCGCCCCATGCCCTCCCGCATCGCCGTCATCTACTACTCCGCCACCGGTCACGTGCACCAGCTCGCCCATGCGCTCGGCGAGGGCGCGCAGGAGGCCGGGGCCGAGGTCCGCGTCCGCGAGGTGCCCGAGCTCGCCCCCGAGGAGGTCGTCCGCAGCCAGGACGCCTGGAACGAGCACTACGTGGCCCAGAAGGACGACCCTAAGGCCACGCTCGAGGACCTCGAGTGGGCCGACGGCTACGCGTTCGGCACGCCCACCCGCTACGGCCTGCCCGCCGCGCAGCTCAAGCAGTTCATCGACACGACCGGGCCGCTGTGGTTCCAGGGCAAGCTCGCGGACAAGGTCGCGACGACGTTCACCTCCGCGCAGAATGCGCACGGGGGGCAGGAGTCGACCATCCTCGCCCTGAACAACGCCCTGTACCACTTCGGCGCGGTCATCGTGCCCCCGGGCTACACCGACCCGCTCCTCTACGCCGCCGGCGGCAACCCCTACGGCACCTCGTACGTCACGGGCCAGGAGACTGGGCAGGTCTCCGAGGAGACCCTGACCGCGGCGCGCTACCAGGGCCGCCGCCTGGCCGAGTACGCCGCCCGGCTCGTCGGCGACCGCGAGCCCGCCGCCGCCTAGGGCGGGCGTAGGCTTCCCCCATGCCCCTCGACGGCCTCCACCACGTCACCGCGATCACGGCGGACGCCCCGCGCAACGTCGACTTCTACGCCCGCGCGCTCGGCCTGCGGCTCGTGAAGAAGACGGTCAACTTCGATGCGCCGGACGTCTACCACCTGTACTACGGCGACGAGGTGGGGGCCCCGGGGAGCATCCTCACCTTCTTCGAGTTCCCGGGCGCAGCCCGGGGGCGCCACGGGGCGGGGATGCCCTACCGGGTCGAGTGGCGGGTGGCCGACGAGGCCGCCCTCGACTTCTGGGCCGCCCGCCTGGAGGCCGAGGGCGTCCGCGCCCAGCGCGGGGCCGGGTCGCTGTGCTTCGACGATCCCGAGGGGCTCGAGCACGCCCTCGTGGTCGCGAGCGTCCCCGATGCGCCCCTGCGCGCGCAGGCCGCCGACGTGCCCGCCGAGGCGGCGCTGCTCGGGTTCCACGGCGTGCGGGCCTACGCCGCCGACCCGGCGCCGACCGTGCCCCTCCTCGAGGCCCTGGGCTTCGCGCCCGCCGGCGAGGGGGCCTGGGAGGCCGCCGGGCCGCAGCGTCGCGCGCGCCTCGAGCTCGACCCGGCGCCGGCGGCGCCCGGCCGG
>JALYMR010000316.1 GCA_030773615.1 Actinomycetota bacterium | reverse complement strand
CGGCCGAACCGCGGCGACCTGCGCGGCGAGCGCGCCCCCGGCGCCACCGGTCCCGGCGGTCGCCGCCGCGTCGTCATCGACTCCCAGGCCTCCCGCCGCCAGAGCGGCGGTCCCGTCCCGCCCCAGCAGCCCCCGCGCCGGCAGCGCCGCGGCCGGCGGCGTCGCGGCGTCTACGACGACGAGGTCGCGCCGCTCGACGTCAGCGCGCAGTCGCGCACGGACGTCGTGCGCGTCAACGCGGGCTCGACGGTCAAGGACGTGGCCGAGTACTTCGGCGTGCCCGTCCCCGAGGTCATCAAGAAGCTCATGGGCCTCGGCGAGATGGCGACGCTGACCCAGACGCTCTCCGACGAGGCGATCGGCGTCCTGGCCACGGCGTTCGGCAAGGAGGTCGAGATCGTCCGCGCCGCCGACGAGGTGGACGAGGAGCCCGCCTTCGAGGACCGCGAGGAGGACCTCGTGGAGCGGCCGCCGGTGGTGACGATCATGGGCCACGTCGACCACGGCAAGACGTCGCTGCTCGACGCCGTGCGCCAGACCCAGGTCGCGGCCGGCGAGGCCGGGGGCATCACCCAGCACATCGGCGCCTACCAGGTCCGCCACAACGACAAGACGGTCACCTTCCTCGACACGCCGGGCCACGAGGCGTTCACCGCCATGCGCGCCCGCGGCGCCGGGGTCACCGACGTGGCGGTCATCGTCGTCGCCGCCGACGACGGCGTGAAGCCGCAGACGGAGGAGGCGATCGACCACGCGCGCGCCGCCGAGGTGCCCATGCTCGTGGCCGTGAACAAGATCGACAAGGAGGGGGCCGACCCCCTGCGCGTGCGGACGGAGCTCGCCGGGCGCGGCGTGAACCCCGCGGAGTGGGGCGGCGACACGGAGTTCGTCGACGTCTCGGCGCGCACGAAGCAGGGCCTCGACGACCTCCTGGACACGATCCAGGTCGTCACGGAGCTCGAGGACCTCAAGGCCAACCCGGACACGGAGGCCTCGGGCGTCGTCATCGAGAGCAAGCTCGACCCGGGCCGCGGCCCCGTCGTCACCCTCCTCGTCCAGCGCGGGACCCTGCACGTGGGCGACGCGCTCGTGGCCGGGGCCCACTGGGGCCGGGTGCGCGCCATGCAGGACTACATGGGCGCCCGCGTGCAGGAGGCCAAGCCCGGCGACCCCGTCGAGGTGCTCGGCTTCGACGGCGTGCCCGAGGCGGGCGAGCCCGTCCGCGTCGTGGAGAACGACCGTCGCGCCCGGTCGCTGGCGGAGGAGCGCGCGCTGCGCCTGCGCCAGGAGGCCCAGGCCCGCCGCTCGGGGCGCAAGCGCTCCCTCGAGGACGTCTTCCGCGAGATCAAGGCCGGCGAGCTCAAGGAGCTCGACCTGCTCATCAAGGGCGATGTCGCCGGCTCCGTCGAGGCGCTGGAGGACGAGATCGCGAAGCTCCCGCAGGAGGAGGTCGCGGTCAACGTGATCCGCTCCGGCGTGGGCGGGATCAACGAGTCCGACGTCATGCTCGCGGCCGCCTCGGACGCGATCATCATCGGCTTCAACGTGCGCCCGGTGGGCGACGCGCGGGCCGTGGCCGAGCGCGAGGGCGTCGAGGTCCGCAACTACTCCGTGATCTACCGGGTGATCGAGGACCTGCGCGCCGCCATGCAGGGTCTCCTCGAGCCCGAGGAGGTCGAGCAGACCATCGGCACGGTCGAGGTCCGCGCGATCTTCCGGGCGTCGCGGATCGGGACGATCGCGGGCTGCTACGTCACGGACGGCGGCGTGCGCCGCGGGGGGCGGGTGCGCCTCGTGCGCGACGGCACCGTGGTCTACAACGGGGAGATCGAAACGCTGAGGCGCTTCAACGAGGACGCGCGCGAGGTCAGCGCCGGCTTCGAGTGCGGCGTCACCCTGCGCAACTTCCAGGACGTGAAGGAGGGCGACGTCCTGGAGGTCTACGAGACCCGCCAGGTCGAGCGCACGCTCGCCTGACGCCGAGGGTGGCCGACCCTCCCGCGTACGTCGCGCTGCTCCTCGTCCACCTGCACTTCCCGGGGGCGGGCTCCTTGAAGGCCAAGCGCAAGGAGCTCGCCTCGGTGAAGGCGCAGCTGCACGGGCGCATGGGGGTCACGGTGGCCGAGGTCGCCCACCAGGACACCTGGCAGCGCGCCACCCTCGCGGCCGCCCTGACCGGCGGGTCGCTCGGCGGGCTCGACAGCGCCGTGGATCGGGTGGAGCGCTTCCTGCTCGAGCGGTTCCCCGAGGGCTGCCGGGTGGAGCGCACGCTCGCCTCGTTCGACGAGGTCGGCGACTAGGATGGCCGGCCAGCGCATGCGCAGGGTCGACGAGGCGCTGCGCGAAGTCCTCAGCGACACCCTGTCAGGTGACCTCAAGGACCCCCGCATCGGCTTCGTGACCGTGACCGACGTCAAGACGAGCCCCGACCTCCGGCAGGCCCGGGTCTTCGTGAGCGTGCTCGGCGCCCCCGACGAGCGCGAGGCGACGCTCGCCGGGCTGCGCTCGGCCCACGGGCTCCTGCAGCGCCGCGTGGCGGACGGGCTGCGGCTCAAGCGCACGCCCAAGCTCGAGTTCGTGCTCGACGACACGGCGGAGCGCGCCGCCCGCCTCGAGGAGCTCCTCGGGCGCGAGGAGCGATCGTGACGGGTGCCACCGGGGGCGGTGCGATCGGCTGGCAGGACGGCGCCTCCTCGTCGCGCGAGCGCGTGCTCCGCGCCCTGCGCGAGGGCGAGCGGTTCCTGCTCGTCACCCACGAGAACCCCGACGGCGACGCCCTGGGCTCGCTCGTGGCCATGCGGGGCGTGCTCGCCGCGCTGGGCAAGGACGCGGTCATGGTCATGGACCCCGACGAGCTCCCGCTGCCGTACGAGTACGAGTTCCTCGCCCTGGAGGACGTCGTCACCGAGGTGCCGGGCGACCTCGCCGCGCGCACGGTGGTCTTCCTCGACTGCGGCAACATCGACCGCAGCCCGCTCGAGGCGGTCCGCGCGAGCGGCGGCGCGCTGCTCAACCTCGACCACCACCACGACAACACCCGCTTCGGCACCGTCAACCACGTCGTCCCCGAGGCCTCGTGCACGGCGGAGATCGTCTGGGACCTCATGGCGGACCTCGGCGTGCGGCCCACCCTCGAGATCGCCGAGGCCCTCTACGTGGGCCTCGTGACGGACACGGGCCGCTTCATGTACGAGAACACGGGACCCCGCGCGCACGCCATGGCCGCCGAGCTCCTGGCCACGGGGGTCGACAGCCAGTCCGTGTACCGCCGCCTGTACGAGAACCAGCCCGAGGCGAAGCTTCGGCTGCTGGCCCGGGCGCTGTCGGGCGCGACGCGCTACGACGACGGGACCCTCACCTTCTCCTGGCTGCGTCGGCAGGACTTCGAGGAGACGGGCGCCGAGGAGTCCTACACGGAGGGCACGATCGACCACCTGCGCGCCGTCCGGGGCACGAAGGTCGCCGCTCTCGTGCGCGAGAGCCTCGACCGGCCCGGCCGGGCCAAGGTCTCCCTGCGCGCCGCGGACGAGACGGTGGACGTGTCGGCGATCGCCCGGGCGGGCGGCGGCGGGGGCCACCGCCAGGCCGCGGGCTTCTCCACGGAGCTCGGGCGCGAGGAGACCGTCGCCTTCCTGCGTGAGGCCATCGCCGCCCAGCTCGCGCCCGCGGTGGCCCCCGCCGGCAGCGCCTGAGCCGCCCGCGCCGGTGCCGCCCGACGGCGTCGTGCTCGTCGACAAGCCGGCGGGCCGCACCTCGCACGACATCGTCGCCGCGCTGCGCCGCGACGTCCGGTCCCATCCACCCACGAGGGTCGGCCACGCCGGCACCCTCGACCCCTTCGCCACCGGGCTGCTGCTCGTCCTCGTCGGCCGGGCGACCCGGGTGCAGCGGTTCCTCATGGCCCTCCCGAAGGCCTACGAGGTCGTCGCGCGCCTCGGCGCCACCTCGACGACCGGCGACCCGGAGGGCGAGCTCGTCGTGACCGGGCACGTCCCGCCCGACCCGCCGCCGCTGCCCACCGGGTCCGTGCGCCAGCGGCCGCCCGCCTTCTCCGCCGTGCGGGTGGGCGGCGAGCGCGCCTACCGCCTCGCCCGCCGGGGCGAGACGGTCGAGGTCCCCGAGCGGACCGTCGTCGTCCACCGCTTCGAGCAGCGCTGGCGCGAGGACGACCGGGCGGGCTTCGCGATCGAGTGCTCCTCGGGCACCTACGTGCGCTCGCTGATCGCCGACCTGGGCGACGCGTACTGCGAGGCGCTGCGGCGCACGGCGATCGGGCCGTTCCGGGTGCAGGACGCCGACCCCACGCGCGTCCTGCCCCTCGCCGAGGCGCTCGCCTTCCTGCCCACCGTCGCCCTCGAGGGCGAGGCGGCGCGCCGGGCGGCGCACGGGGTCGCGGTGGAGGGCGCCGCGGACGAGGCGGGCGGCCCGGTGCTCCTCGTCGACAGCGGGGGAGCCATCGCGGTCGCCGAGCCGCGCGGGGGCGCGCTGAAGCCCACCGTAGGCTTCAGGGCATGAGGGTCCTCCGCCTCGACGCCGTCGAGCCCGGTCCGCGCCGGGTCGCGGTCGGCGCCTTCGACGGGATCCACCTCGGCCACCGCGAGGTCATCCGCGACGCGGAGTGCGTCCTGACCTTCGACCCGCATCCCCTGCGCGTCCTCGCCCCCGGCTCGGCGCCCAGGCTCCTCACCCCGCTCGAGCGCAAGGCCCGCCTCCTCGCCTCGCTCGGGGTGCGCGAGCTCGTCGTCGTGCCCTTCGACGCGGCCTTCGCCGCGCGCTCGGCCCCTGCCTTCGTCGACGAGGTCCTCGTCGGCGCGCTCGGCGCCACGCGGGTCTCCGTGGGGGAGAACTTCCGCTTCGGCTACCGCGGGGAGGGCGGCCCCGGCGCCCTGCGCGCCGACGCGCGCTTCGAGACGCGCGTCGTGCCGCTGCTCGAGGTCGACGGCGCGGTCGTCTCCTCGACCCGGATCCGGGCGCTGCTCGAGGCCGGCCACGTCGAGCGCGCCGCCCGCCTGCTCGGCGAGCCGTACGCCGTCGCCGGCGAGGTCGTCACGGGGGAGCAGCGCGGGCGGGAGCTCGGCTACCCGACGGCGAACCTGCTGCCGGACCCGCGGCTCGTCGGCCTGCCCCACGGCGTCTACGCGTGCCTCGCCCGCCTCGAGGGCGAGGGAGGGGCGCAGGTCGCGGTGCCGGCCGCGGTGAGCATCGGCCTGCGGCCCACCTTCGAGACCGCCCTCGGGGAGCTCATCGAGGCCTACCTGCTGGACTGGGCGGGCGACCTCTACGGCACGACGCTCGAGCTCGCCTACCTGCGCCGGCTGCGCGGGGAGGAGCGCTTCGACTCGGTGACCGAGCTCCTGGACCAGATGGCCCGCGACGTCGAGGACACCCGGCGTGCCGCGGCGCAGCGGAGCGAGCCGGCGGGGCTGCTACGGTTCCGCGTCGCATGACCCTGACGCAGGACCGCAAGAGCGAGATCATCTCCCGCTTCGGCGCCGACGAGCGCGACACGGGGAGCACGCGGGTGCAGGTCGCCCTGCTCACGGAGCGCATCAACGTGCTCACGGAGCACCTGCGCTCGCACCGCAAGGACCACCACTCCCGCCGCGGGCTGCTCATGCTCGTCGGCCAGCGGCGCCGGCTGCTGCGCTACCTCCAGCGCAACGACCTCGAGGGCTACCGCGCCCTCATCGGCGAGCTCGGCCTGCGTCGGTGACCCTCGTGGCGCCGGGCACCCCGGCGCCCGCGTTCACCCTGCGCACGGAGGACGGCGAGCCCTTCACCCGAGCCGGCCTCGAGGGCCACACGACCGTGCTCGTGTTCGACCCCTTCGCGTTCAGCCCGGTGTGCACGGACCAGCTCGAGGTCTACGAGCGCGACCGCGCCGCCTGAGGCGACGCCCGGCTCTTCGGCGTGTCCTGCGATGCCTCCCGTCCCAATGCGCCTTCCGCGAGCGGCTCGGGGTGACGATCCCGCAGCTCTCGGACTTCGAGCCCGAGGGCGAGGCCTCCCGCGCGTTCGGGGCGTTCTTCGCGCCCGGCGGCATGTCGAACCGAGCGCTCGTGGCCATCGGCCCGGACGCGGTCGTGCGCTGGTCGCACCTGGCCGCGAGCCCCGGCGAGCTGCCCCCCTCGGAACTGCTCGCCGCAGGGCTATCCTCGCCCTAGTTCAGAAGACGAGCACGTCGCGCGCCGAACGAACGGGCGCGCAGGAGAGGACAACCGAATGAGCATCAGCAGCCCGACCACCGTCGCGGTCGACATCGCGGGCAGCGAGATCAGCTTCGAGACGGGACGGATGGCCAAGCAGGCCTCCGGCGCCGTCGTCGTCCGCCAGGGCGACACCGTGGTCCTGGCCACCGCGACGCGCGGGAGCCTGCGCGACGTGGACTTCATGCCCCTCACCGTCGACGTCGAGGAGCGCATGTACGCCGCGGGCAAGATCCCCGGCTCGTTCTTCAAGCGCGAGGGCCGGGCCGGCGAGCGGGCCACGCTCATCGCCCGCATGATCGACCGGCCGATCCGCCCCCTGTTCCCGAAGGGCTGGCGCTTCGACACGCAGATCGTCGCCATCCCCCTGTCGGTGGACCACGTCCACCCCTACGACGTCCTGGCCATGAACGGCGCGTCCGCCGCGCTCATGATCAGCGACATCCCCCTCCCGACGCCGGTCGGCGCCGTGCGCATCGGCAAGATCGAGGGCAACTTCGTCATCAACCCCGCCGAGGAGGCGCTGCTCGAGGGGTCCGACCTGGACCTCATCGTGGCCGGGACGGAGGAGGCGATCCTCATGGTCGAGGCGGGGGCCACGGAGATCCCCGAGGCCGAGATCCTCGACGCCCTCGACATCGCCCACGGCGAGATCCGCAAGCTCTGCGCCCTGCAGCGCGAGCTCGCCGAGCGCGTGGGCAAGGAGAAGATGACGGTCGAGGCGCCCGGCGTCGACGAGGAGCTCGTCGCGGCCATCGAGGCCAGCCACGGCGCGGCGCTCGACGAGGCCACCCAGGTGGCCGACAAGCTCGCCCGCGGCGAGGCGACGCACGCCGTGGAGGATGCCGTGCTCGCCCAGCACGCCGCCGGCGCGGAGGACGCGGAGCGCCGCGCCGCCGTGCAGCGGGCGTTCGACGCCCTCGAGCAGCGCGTCATCCGCCAGCGCATCGCCGTGCACAAGAAGCGCCCGGACGGGCGCAGCGAGCGCGAGATCCGGCCCATCGAGATCGAGGTCGACGTCGCGCCGCGCACCCACGGCTCGGCGCTGTTCACCCGAGGGCAGACCCAGGCGCTGTCCGTGGCCGCGCTCGGCACCCTCAAGGAGGAGATGCGGCTCGACACCCTCGGGCTGCAGACGCGCAAGTTCTACTTCCACCACTACAACTTCCCGCCCTTCTCCGTGGGCGAGGCGGGCCGCATCGGTCCCAAGCGCCGCGACATCGGCCACGGTGCGCTGGCCGAGCGGGCCGTCGCCCCGATGGTCCCCGAGACGGACGCCTTCCCCTACACGATCCGCGTGGTGTCGGACATCTTCGAGTCCAACGGCTCGTCCTCCATGGCGTCCGTGTGCGGCTCGACGCTCGCCCTCATGGACGCCGGCGTGCCCCTGAAGGCGCCCGTGGCCGGCATCGCCATGGGCCTCATCAAGGAGGGCGACGACTACACGGTCCTCACGGACATCGCCGGGGTGGAGGACCACCTGGGCGACATGGACTTCAAGGTCGCCGGGACGGAGCGCGGCATCACCGCGCTGCAGATGGACATCAAGATCTCCGGCGTCACCTTCGAGATCCTGCGCGACGCGCTCGCCCAGGCGCGCGACGCGCGCCTCGACATCCTCGGCCAGATGAGCCAGGCCATCCCCGAGGTGCGCACGAACCTCAAGCCGCACTCGCCGCGCATCCTCCAGGTGCAGATCGACCCGTCGCAGATCGGCCTGCTCATCGGCAAGGGCGGCGAGACGATCCGCGGCCTGCAGGAGGAGTACGAGTCGCAGATCGACGTCAACGACGAGGGCCAGGTGCTCATCTACTCGGCCAACGGCGAGCGCGGCGACGCGCTGGCCGACCGGATCCGGTCCATGACGAAGGAGGTCGAGGTCGGCGACGAGTTCACCGGCAAGGTCGTCAAGACGACCACCTTCGGCGCCTTCATCGAGCTCGCGAAGGGCACGGACGGGCTCATCCACATCTCGAACATCGCCCCGGGCCAGCGGCCCGCCACGGTCGAGGAGGTCCTCAACCGCGGCGACGAGCTGAAGGTCCGCGTCGTGGAGGTCGACCGGGAGCGCGGGCGCATCGGCCTGCGCCTGGCCGACGACCCGGCGGTCGCGGGCAAGAGCGCCGAGGAGCTCGGGGGCGTGGGCACGGGCGGGGGGGGCAACGGCGCGCCCCGGCGTGACCGCGACGGGGCCGACGGCGGCTCGCGAGGCGGATCGGGCCGCCCCCGGCGCGCCCGCTCGGCGGGACGCGACCCCGAGCGCGGCTAGGGATGGTGGCGCCGGGCGCGGGTAGCGGCGGCGGGCCCGCGGTCACGACGCTCGACTCGGGGGTGCGGGTCGTCACGGAGTCCATGGACTCCGTGCGGTCCGCCGCCCTCGGGTTCTGGATCGGCACGGGCTCCGTCCTGGAGCCCGAGCCCCAGGCCGGGCTCTCGCACCTGCTCGAGCACATGCTCTTCCGGGGCACCGCCCGGTTCGGCTCGCTCGAGATCGACCAGCTCTTCGACGGCATGGGCGCCGAGGTCAACGCGGGGACGGGCAAGGAGACGACCTCGCTGTACACCCGGGTGCTCGACGCCCGGCTGCCCGAGGCCTTCGACGTCATGGCCGACATGGTCTGGCGTCCCAGCGTGACCGACGAGGACCTCGCGAACGAGCGCGAGATCGTGCTCGAGGAGATCGCGATGTACGAGGACGACCCCCAGGACAAGGTGTTCGACGTCCTCGGCGAGGCCGTGTTCGGCGCGCACCCGCTGGGCCGCGCCATCATCGGGCGCGCCGAGGTGGTGGGGGGCTCGCGGGCGGACGCGATGCGCCGCTTCCACGCCGAGCGCTACGTGCCCGGCAACGTCGTCATCGCCGCCGCCGGGTCCGTGGACCACGACGCCCTGGTCGCCCTGGCCGAGGCCGTGCCCGTCCCCGAGCCCCGGGCGGTCCCGGCCGTGCCCGCGCCCCCGAGCGAGGCCCCTCCCCGGGTGCTCTTCCACGCGAAGGACACGGAGCAGTACCACGTGTGCCTCGGCGCCCCGGGCCTCGCCCGCGACGACGAGCGCCGCCACGCGCTGCGCGTGCTCGACGCGGTGCTCGGCGGCTCGTCGTCCTCCCGGCTGTTCCAGGAGGTGCGCGAGCGGCGCGGGCTGGCCTACAGCGTCTACACCTTCCAGGCTCTGTACGCGGGCACCGGCCAGGTCGGCCTCTACGTCGGGACGCGGCCGGAGAACGTGGGCGAGGCGATGCGCGTCGTGGCCGACGAGCTCGAGCGCGTCGTCGCCGAGGGCGTCTCGGAGGAGGAGGTCGAGCGCGCGAAGGAGAACGTGAAGGGGCGCCTCGTCCTCTCGCTCGAGTCCACCTCCGCCCGGATGAACCGCCTGGGATCGTCCCTGCTCGCCGGGCTGCCGCTGCTCACCGTCGACGAGGTCGTCGACCGGGTGGACGCGGTGGGCCCCGAGGACGTCTCGGCCCTCGCGGCCGAGCTCTTCGCGCCCGGGCGCCTGAGCGCGGCGGGCATCGGCGAGGACGAGGACGCGTTCCGCGCGGCGCTCGCGCCGCTGTCGCCCGCGCTGTCGCCGTGATCCGGGTGGCGGTCGCCGGGGCCGCCGGGCGCATGGGCGAGGCGGTCTGCGCGGCCGTGGCCGGGGCGGAGGACCTCGAGCTCGCCGGGCGTGCCGACCCCGCGCTCGGCACCTCGGTCGCCGAGGTCCTGGACGCCGCCGACGTGCTCGTGGACTTCACGGTCCCGGACACGGCGCTCGCCAACGTGCGCGCCGCCGTCGCCGCGGGCGTGCACGCCGTGGTGGGCACGACGGGGTTCGACCTCGGCGCGCTCGACGCGCTGCGCGGCGCCAACGTCTTCGTCGCCCCGAACTTCGCCGTGGGCGCCGTGCTCATGATGCGCTTCGCCGCCGAGGCCTCCCGGCACCTCGCGCGCGCGGAGATCGTCGAGTTGCACCACGCGGCCAAGCTCGACGCGCCCTCGGGGACGGCGGCCCGCACGGCGGCGCTCATGGAGGGCGAGGTGCCCATCCACTCCGTGCGCCTGCCCGGGCTCGTCGCCCACCAGGAGGTCATCCTCGGCGACGTCGGCCAGACCCTCACCATCCGCCACGACGCCCTGGACCGCACCGCGTTCATGCCCGGGGTGCTGCTCGCCGTGCGCCGGGTGGGGGACCTGCCCGAGTCGCCCCTGGTGGGACTCGAGCACCTCCTTGGGTGATCCGTCCCGCGACGGAGGGGGACGCGAGCGCCATCGCGCACGTCCAGCTCCGCGGCTGGCGCGCGGCCTACGGCGGCTTCCTGGGCGAGGAGGCGGTGACGGCACCCGCCCGCTTCGCGCACCGCTGGCCCGCCGTCCTGCGCGCCGCGCCCGTCTGGGTGGCCGAGGAGGGAGGGGAGGTCGTGGGCTTCGCCGCCGGCGGCCCGACCCGTGACGACGACGCGGCGCAGGGGACGGGGGAGCTCTACGCCCTCTACGTCGACCCCTCGTGCTGGCGGCGCGGCCTCGGCCGCGCGCTGCACGACCGGGTGCTCGCCGAGCTCGCGGAGGCCGGCCTCGCCCGGGCCACGCTCTGGGTCCTCGAGGAAGGCGGGGCGGGCCGGCGCTTCTACGAGCGCCAGGGCTGGCGGCCCGACGGCGCGGCGAAGCTCGACGAGCTCGGCGCGCGGGAGCTGCGCTACGCCCGGGGGCTGGGCGACGTGGGGTAGCGGGCGGTGGCTGTGCCTGACCGCGCTGAACGGCCCCATCGTGTGCCGGGTTGTGCCCCTCTGGGCGGCTCTTCTCGCCATGCGACGCACCCGCGGAGCGGCCTCGAGGTCGAGCACGGTCGGGCTGCCGAGATCGTGCACCACGCCGAGGAACGCCTCCGCACGCGACCCGCAGCCCGCGCCTGCCACCCTGTCCTCGTGCCCGAGGGCGTCCTCGTCGCCGTCACCGACCACGCCGCCGAGCGCTACCGCCAGCGGGTGGGCACCCGCACGGGTGCGCTCGACGTCAAGCCGGAGGTCGCCGGGCGCGTCGCCCGGGCGTGGCAGGCGGGCCGGGTGACCGAGGAGGGCGCGGACGTGCAGGTCCGCGACGGCGCGCTGCTGTTCCGCTGCCGGCTGGACCGCCGCTCGCGCGAGCTCGTCGTCGTCACCCTCTGGGAGGAGGGCGACGACGCCCGGGTGCCGCGGCGCTTCACCGACGCCCTGCGCGAGCCCCGGCGGGCGCGGGGGGAGGGCTCCGGCTGACGCGTCGCTCCCGGGTCCCCGCGCCCACCCCGCCGACCCGCGTGGTTTACTGGGAGCGGTGATCGGCGGCGTCATCACGGCCATGGCCACGCCCTTCGACGCCGACGGGCGGTTCGCCGAGGACGAGGCGGTGGCGCTCATGCACCACCTGCTCGCCCACGGCTCGGACGGGCTCGTGCTCGGGGGCACGACGGGCGAGGGCCCCACCCTCTCCGACGCGGAGCGCGAGCGCCTGTGGGCGCTCGGCGCGGCCGAGTGCGGCGACGCGCTCGTCGTCGCGGCCACCGGGACGTACGACACCGCGCACTCCGTGCACCTCACGGAGCGGGCCACGGCGGTCGGGGTCGACGCCCTCCTCGTCGTCACCCCGTACTACAACAAGCCCAACCGGCGGGGCCTCCGCGCCCACTTCGAGCGCGTGGCGCGCGCCACCGACCTGCCGGTCATCGTCTACAACATCCCCTCGCGCTGCGTCGTGGACATCCCGAACGACCTCCTGCGCGAGCTGGCCGAGGTGCCGAACATCACCGCCGTCAAGCAGGCCCGAGCCGACGACCTGGCGCCGATCGAGGGGCTCGACCTCCTGGCCGGCAACGACGACATGCTGGCCGACGCCCTCGACCTCGGCGGCACGGGCGGGATCCTCGTCGCCTCCCACGTGGTGGGCGAGGAGATGCGCCGCATGATCGACGAGCCCGCCGAGCGCCGGGCCATCGAGCGCGCCATCGCCCCCGTGGTCGCCGCGCTCGCGGTCACCACGAACCCCATCCCGCTCAAGGCGGCGCTCGAGCTGCTCGGCCACCGCGTGGGCGAGCCGCGCCTGCCCCTCGTGCCCGCCTCCGACGAGGAGCGCGGGATCGTGCGCGAGGCGCTCGAGCGCCACGGCCTGCTGCAGCAGGCCGCCCGGTGAGCGCCACCCTGCGCGTCCTCCCCCTCGGTGGGCTGGGGGAGATCGGCAAGAACATGACGATCCTCGAGCTCGACGGCCGCATGGTCATCGTGGACTGCGGGCTGCGCTTCCCCACGGCCGAGATGCTCGGGATCGACCTCGTGCTCCCCGACTTCTCCTACCTGCGCGGCCGCCTGGGGGACGTCGAGGCCATCTTCCTCACCCACGGCCACGAGGACCACGTCGGCGCCCTGCCCTTCATCCTGCGCGAGCTCGGCACGCAGGACGCCCCGCCGATCTACGGCGGCAACCTGACCGTGGCCATGGCCCGCTCGAGGCTCGACGAGCACCGCCTGCGCGACCTCGAGCTCGAGGCGGTGAACCCCGGAGATCGCATCGAGGCGGGGCCGTTCGAGCTCGAGCCGGTGCACATGACCCACTCGATCCCCGACGCGCTCGCGGTGGCCGCGCACACCGAGCTCGGCACCGTGCTCGTCACGGGGGACTACAAGTTCGACCAGACGCCGGTCGACGGGGTCCCCGCGGACCTCGGGCGCCTGGCCGAGCTCGGCCGCCAGGGGCTGCTCCTGCTCTGCGGCGACTCCACGAACGTCGACCGGCCCGGCTTCTCGCCCTCGGAGGCGATCGTCGGGCCCGAGCTCGAGCGGGTGATCGGGCGCGCGCAGGGGCGCGTCGTGGTCACCTGCTTCGCCTCGAACGTGCACCGCGTGCAGCAGGTCATCGACGCCGCCGCGCAGCTTGGGCGCAAGGTCTCGCTCGTCGGGCGCTCCATGCGCAAGAACGTGAACATCTCGCGCTCCCTGGACATCGCCCGCGTGCCCGACGGGCTGCTCATCCCACCCCGCGAGATCCAGGACTGGCGCGACGAGCGGCTCGTCATCGTCTCCACGGGCTCGCAGGGCGAGCCGTTGTCCGCCCTGCGGCGGATGGCCCACCGCGACCACCCGGCGGTCGAGCTGCGCAAGGGCGACACCGTCGTGTTCTCCGCCACGCCCATCCCGGGCAACGAGCGCGCCGTCAACCAGGTCATCGACCGGCTCTACCAGATCGGCTGCGACGTCGTGACCCCGCGTGACGTCCCCATCCACGCGTCGGGCCACGGCTACGCGGAGGAGGTCAAGCTCATGCTCAACCTCACGCGCCCGCGCTACGTCATGCCCTTCCACGGCGACCACAAGCGACTGCGGCTGCACGCCGACCTGGCGGAGGCGGTGGGCATCGACGGCGACCGGATCTTCATCGGCGAGAACGGGCTGCCCCTGGAGGTCGACGAGCGCGGCGCGCGCTTCGGCAAGGCCGAGCAGGCCGGGGTGGTCTACGTCGACGGCGTCGAGATCGGCGACCCGGGGGACGTCGCCCTGCGCGACCGGCGGATGCTCTCGGCCGACGGCATCTTCGTCGTGGTGGCCACGATCTCCGAGCAGAGCGGGGCTTCCGTGGCCGACCCCGAGGTCATCATGCGCGGGGTGCCCTTCCGCGCCGAGGCCGACGACCTGCTCGACGAGATCCGCGACGCGGTGGACGCGTCGCTCGAGCGGGCGGCCCGTGAGGAGGTCCGTGAGATCGACCTCCTGCAGCAGATGCTCCACGACGACGTCGCCGCGTTCGTCTACGAGCGCCTGCGCAAGCGCCCGATGGTGCTCCCGGTCGTCGTCGAGGTCTGAGCGCCCGGGCGCTCCCGCGCGCCGTCCCGGTAGGCCGAGAGAAGGTGGCGCACCCGTGGCTCGCCGCCGTCGAGGGCGAGCTCGCGCGCCCGCTGCACGACCTCCTCGTCGGTCCGCGTGCGCCGCTCCTCGTGCTGGCGGCGGTGCTCCTCCCAGGTCGCGACGGTGAACGCCTCGAGGTAGGCCGCGGGGTCGTCTCCGTCCTGGAAGAGGCCCCAGCGCCGGGCCCCGGTGCGCCGGCGGGAGCGCTCGACCGCGCGCATGGCGTCGAGGAAGGCGGGCGCCGCGTCGGGGGCGACCCGCCACTCCACGCAGACGAGCACCGGCCCGTCGCCCGGGCGGGCGTCGAGCACCAGGTGGGGCTCGGAGAGGTGCTGCGCCGGACGCACGTCGAGCGGGGTCGCGCGCAGCGGGAAGCGCCGGGCGACGACAAGCCCGGCGAGCAGGCCGGCGGCCAGGACGAGGAGCGCGGCGTCCAGGCCGGCCTCTGCGGCGACGACGCCCCAGGCGACGCTGCCCAGGGCCTGGGCGCCCATGAACACGAGCGTGTAGTAGGCCAGGCCGCGGGCGCGCGTCCAGTCGGGCAGGAGCGTCTGCGCGGCCGCGCTGAGCGAGGACAGGACGCCGATCCAGGCCAGCCCGCTGACGACGAGCGCGCCGACGACGACGGGCAGCGTGCCGCTCAGGCCGATCGCGAGCAGCGCCGCCGCGTAGGCGGCGCTGGCCAGGGCGACGAGCCGGTCGACGGTCAGCCGGGCGCGCAGCGCCGGGAGCACGAACGCCCCGGCCACGGCGCCGATGCCGACGCTGCCGAGCAGCAGCCCGTAGCCGTCGGGCCCGAGCCCGAGCGGCCCGCGGGCGACGACCGGCAGCAGCGCCCACAGGCCGCTGGCGAAGGTCATGAACAGCCCCGCCCGCGCGAGCACGGCGCGCAGGGAGGGCGAGCTGCGCACGAAGCGCGCCCCGGCGGCCAGCGCGCTCCACGGGTGCTCGGCGGCGAAGGCCCGCCGCGCCCGCGGGCGTCGCCAGGCGAGCAGGACGCCGACGATGGCCAGGAACGAGGCGGCGTTCAGGGCGAACACGAGCCCCGGCCCGGTCACGGCGATGAGCCCGCCGCCGATCGCCGGCCCCACCGCCCGGGCCACGTTGAAGTTCACGCCGTTGAGGGTGGCGGCCTGGGGGACCTCGGCGAGCCCGACGAGCTCGGGCTGGATGGCCTGCCAGCACGGGATGGTGAGCGCCTGCCCGAGGCCCAGGGCGAAGGTGAGGACCAGGAGCACCGCCGGGGAGGTCAGCCCGCCGAAGGTGAGCGCGCAGAGCAGCCCGGCCACGAGGAGCATCGCCCCCTGGCTGACCAGGAGCACGAGCCGGCGGTCGACGATGTCCCCGAGGGCGCCGGCGGGGAGCACGGCGAGGAAGATCGGCAGCGTCGTCGCCGTCTGCACCAGGGCGACCTGCAGGGCGCCCCCGCCGAGGTCGCCCATGAGCCACTGGGCGCCCACGAGGTGCATCCAGGTTCCCGTGTTCGAGGCGAACTGCGCGATCCACAGCGCGCGGAAGGCCCGGTGGCGCAGGGGCGCCCAGGCTGAGGCGGGGACGAGCGTCACCCGCGCGCGGCGGGCAGCGTCACGACGAAGCGCGTCCCATGGGCCGGCTGCGTGCCGTTCTCCGTCGGCGACTTGAGGCGCACCTGGCCCCCGTGCGACTCGGCCACCGCGCGCACGATGGACAGACCGAGGCCGAAGGAGCCGCCGCGGTCGCCCTGCCCGCGCACGAAGCGCTCGAACACCCGGTCGCCGAGCTCGGGGGGGATGCCCGGGCCGTCGTCCTCGACGGTGAGCACGACGTGCCCGTCCACCCGGTGGACGCCCGCCCGGACCTCCGTCCCGCTCGGCGTGTGGCGTACCGCGTTCTCCAGGAGGTTGAGCACGAGGCGGTGCAGCTCGTCCTTCGCCCCGTCGACCACCGCGCGCTCGGCGTCGATGTCGAGGTCGTGGCCGGCGGCGAACGGCCCGAGCTCGCCCGCCGCCTCCATGACCACCTCGCCCACGTCCGTGGGCGCGTGGGGCGCGCGCCGCCGGGCGTCGGCACGGGCGAGCAGGAGCAGGTCCGCCACGAGCCGACGCATCCGCCGGGTCGAGCGCAGCGCGGACTGCGCGGCCTCCCCGCGCTCGCCGTCGAGCGTCTCGGCGAGCAGCTCGAGGTTGGCGAGCACGCTGGTCAGGGGGGTGCGCAGCTCGTGCGAGGCGTCGGCCACGAACTCGCGCTGGCGGGTGAGGGCGGCCTCGGTGGCGGAGCGGGAGGCGTCGAGCGCGGTGAGCATCCCGTCGAGCGTGCGGGCGAGCTCGGCCACCTCGTCGTTGCCGTCGGGCCGGGGCACGCGCTTCGCGGGGTCCTGGGTGCGTCCGATCTCGCGCGCGGCGGCGGTGAGCTGGGCGATCGGGTCCATCGCCCGGCGGGCGATGACGAGCCCGGCAACGAGGGCGAGCGCGGTGCCCGAGAGCACACCGAGAACGAGGAACAGCTGGACGCGCTGGATCGTCGACTCGACGTCGTCCAGCGGGCGGGCGTAGAGCACCCAGAGGTCGCCGTAGGTGTACTGGGGCGTGTCAAGGTGGAAGATCTGCCGGCCCTCCACCCGGTAGTTCTTGCGCTCCGCGCTGCGCTCGGGCGGGCCGAGGGCGGGCGCCCAGTCGGGCGTCTTCTTCACGACGTCGCCGTCGACCTCGACGAGCTGGACGGAGGCGCTCGTGCTGCCCGCGTAGGCGTTGAGGGTCGGCCGGGTGTCGAGGTCCGGCTCGACGCGCAGGCGCACCTCGAGGTCGTCGGCGGCGGAGGCGACCTGCCGGTTGAAGTCGTCGCGGATCTGGCCGGAGGTCAGCACGCCGATCGCGGTGGCGAAGGCGCACAGGATCACGAGGGTGAGCAGCGCCGAGCTGACGGCGAGCCGCCAGCGGATGGGCGCGCGCCTAAACGCGGAGAACGTAGCCCGCGCCGCGGATCGTATGGAGGAGACGGGGCTCACCACCCGCTTCGAGCTTCCTGCGCAGGTTGGACACGAACACCTCGATCGTGTTCGTCGTCGCGAACGGATCGTAGCCCCACACCTCCTCGAGCAGGCGCTGGCGGGGGACGACGATGCGCTCGTTGCGCATGAGGTACTCGAGCAGCTCGAACTCGCGCTGCGTGAGCTCGACCTCGCGCTCGTCGCGGCGCACCTCATGGCTGTCGGGGTTCAGGGTCAGGTCGCCGACGGCGAGCACGGCGGCGCCCCGCGGCGGTCGCCGGCGCAGGAGGGCCCGCAGGCGGGCCAGGAGCTCCTGACGCTCGAAGGGCTTGACGAGGTAGTCGTCCGCGCCCGCGTCGAGCCCCTCGACCCGCGCCTCCACGCCGTCGCGCGCGGTGAGCACGAGGATCGGCACGTCGTCGCGGGCCCGCAGCCGCCGGGCGACGTCGATGCCGTCGAGCTTCGGCAGCCCGAGGTCGAGCACGACGACGTCGGGGGCGAAGGCCTCCGCGTCGCTCAGCGCGGCCTCGCCGTCGTGGCTCGTGCGCACGTCGTAGCCCTCGAGGCGCAGGGAGCGCTGGAGAACCTGGGCGATCTCCTCGTCGTCCTCCACGACGAGCACGCGGGGCGCACGGTCGAGGGCCACGAGCGAAGCCTAGGACCACGCCCCGAGCCCGCGACCCCGTCCTACGTCGCTGCGACGCCCTCCTCCTCGAGCAGGAGCCACCCGCGCGTCGGCGCCCCTCGCCCTCGGCGACCAGGCCCTCCTGGGCCCGCTTGGCGAGCTAGTAGGGGAAGCCGTCGAACACGGGGTTCTCGACGCCCCAGATCGACAGGAAGACCAGATGGCCGACCCGCTGCGAGGAGCAGGCGGTCACGACGCCCTCGCGTCGCCGACGCGAGGGCGTCATGGAGGTCGAGGGAATCGACGGCTGGGAAGGCGTTGGAGGACGTCGACAGCCGCGTCGACCCCGTCCAACGCCTCGTGCAGCCCGGCCCCACTGAGCAGGTCCACACCTGTGGACCGCGACATCTCGGCGACATCGACGCCGCGATCCTCGAGCTTGTCGACCACGCGAGAACCCGCCGTTCCCGTTGCTCCGATGACAGCGACCCTCATCGGTTGCGACCCTCTCCGCGGTGCTTGTGCTCGATGAACCTGGTCAGCTGCTGCTCGCCGTCGGCGTCGATGCCGCCGGCCAGCTCGGCGATCGAGATCGAGGCCAAGCTGGTCCGCCAGGCGTGCTCGGCCTGTCTCATGGCCGCGGCGATGCGGCACGGGCCGGTGG
>JALYMR010000315.1 GCA_030773615.1 Actinomycetota bacterium | reverse complement strand
GGCCAGGCCCTCGCGCTGGGCAAGGCGCCGCTCGACCTCCTGCGCGGCAGCTCAGCGGAGGAGAAGCTCCTGAAGAACGCGCGCGACGAGGCGACGAGCGAGATGCTCGAGATCGCCTCCTACGACGCGCTCGAGGCGCTGGCCGACGAGGTGGGCGACGAGGGGACCGCCGCGCTGGCCCGCGAGCACCGCGCCGAGGAGGAGCGCACCCTGGAGGAGCTGCGCGCGCTCATCCCCGTCCTCGCCCGCGACGTGATCAGCGCCGAGCTGCGCGGGCAGTCGACCTACGACGTCGCGTCCACCGGCGCGGCGGACGCGGTGCGGGCGGCCACCCGCCTGGTCTTCGGCGATCGCGGCACCCCGGAGGCAACGGCGCCCGCCGGCTCGGCCGGGCCCGCCGACCCCGCGTTCCCCATCGCGGGCTACGAGAGCCTGCCCGCCGTCGACGTGCTCCCCCGGCTCTACGGGCTCTCCCCCGCCGAGCTCGCGCAGGTCGACGCCTACGAGCGCGAGCACCGCGGGCGCAAGCGCATCCTCGAGCGCATCCGGCAGCTTCAGGACGCCCAGATGGGCAACTCCCCGCCCGATTCCGGCGCCTGACGCATGGCGCTTCCGCTCCCCGGGGACAACCCCGGGGTGGCGCTGTCGGTCCAACCGGCGCAGGTGCGCATCGCCCTCCCGGCCGTGCCGGAGTCGGCCGCCCGGGCCCGCCGGACGCTCGTCCAGGCCGGGCTCGGCGAGGACGTCGAGCACACCGTCACGCTGCTCGCCACGGAGCTCGTGACGAACGCGGTGCGCCACGCCACCCCGGACGCCGGCGCGCGTCTCGTGCTCGTCGCCCACCTGGAGCCCGACTTCGTGCGCGTCGAGGTCCACGACGCGGGCCCCGCGTTCGACCCCGCGGTGCGCCACTCGGCGAAGGGCTTCGGGCTGCGCCTCATCGACTCCCTCTCCACCCGCTGGGGCGTGGAGCGCGAGCGCGGCAACCGGGTGTGGTTCGAGCTCGACCGCCGCAGCGGCCGGCGCTTCGCGCGCAACCGGGAGCCGGAGCGCGCCAGGGACTGAGGACCCCGCCGGCCACTCCGTCACAATGGGGGCCCCGACCGAGGAACGCCCCTTGTCCACGAACTCCTTCGGCGCGCGCGACACCCTCCGGGTGGGCAACCGCGCGTTCGACCTCTTCCGCCTCGACGCGCTGCAGTCGCGCTTCGACGTCGCGCGGCTGCCCTTCTCGCTGAAGGTCCTGCTCGAGAACCTCCTGCGCACGGAGGGCAACGGCGCGGTCGACGCCGACGACGTGGTCGCGCTCGCGAGCTGGGACGCGAAGGCCGAGCCCTCGAAGGAGATCGCGTTCACGCCCGCCCGGGTGGTCATGCAGGACTTCACCGGGGTGCCCGCGGTCGTCGACCTCGCCGCGATGCGCGACGCCATGGCCGAGCTGGGGAGCGATCCCGCGCGCATCAACCCGCTCGTCCCCGCCGAGCTCGTCATCGACCACTCCGTGCAGGTCGACGCCTTCGGCACCCCCCAGGCGTTCACGGTCAACGCCGAGCGCGAGTTCGAGCGAAACCGCGAGCGCTACGCGTTCCTGCGCTGGGGCCAGGACGCGTTCGCGAATTTCGCGGTCGTCCCCCCGGACACGGGGATCGTCCACCAGGTCAACCTCGAGTACCTCAGCCGCGTGGTGTTTGTCGACGAGGCGCGCGGCCTGGCCTACCCCGACACGCTCGTGGGGACGGACTCGCACACGACGATGGTCAACGGCCTGGGCGTGCTGGGCTGGGGCGTGGGCGGCATCGAGGCCGAGGCGGCGATGCTCGGCCAGCCCATGTCCATGCTCATCCCGCAGGTCATCGGCTTCCGGCTGCACGGCGAGCTGCGCGAGGGCGCCACGGCCACCGACCTCGTCCTCACCGTGACGGAGCTGCTGCGCGCCCGCGGCGTCGTGGGCAGCTTCGTGGAGTTCTACGGCGACGGGCTGGCCAACCTGCCCCTGGCCGACCGGGCCACGATCGGCAACATGAGCCCCGAGTTCGGCTCGACCTGCGCGATCTTCCCCATCGACGCGGAGACCCTGCGCTACCTCACGTTCTCCGGGCGCCCGAAGGAGCTCGTCGACCTCGTGGAGGCCTACGCGAAGGAGCAGGGGCTCTGGCACGACGAGCGCAGCGAGGAGCCCACCTTCACGGACACGCTCGCGCTCGACCTCGCCGACGTCGAGCCCTCCCTGGCCGGGCCGAAGCGCCCCCAGGACCGGGTGCCCCTCGCCGCCGCGAAGGCCGGCTTCCGCGAGGTGCTGCCCGAGTACGTGGGAGAGGGCGGCGGCGGCGGGGACCGCCAGCCCGGCGTGCCCCCGCAGGGGCGCGTGGAGGACGACAGCTCGCTCTCCTTCCCGGCGAGCGACCCGCCGGCCTACGGCGACGGCGACGGCCTGCCCGACCCGCCCCGTCACCCGGAGGCCGAAGGGGTGCCCGAGGAGCGCGAGCACGACGCCGTGCCCGTCGCGCTGGGCGAGGGCCCGACGACCGAGCTCGACCACGGCCACGCCGTGATCGCGGCGATCACGAGCTGCACGAACACCTCGAACCCCTCCGTCATGCTCGGTGCCGGCCTGCTCGCCCGCAACGCGGTGGCCCGAGGCCTCGAGCGCAAGCCGTGGGTGAAGACATCGCTCGCCCCCGGCTCGAAGGTCGTCACCGAGTACCTCGAGCGGGCGGGGCTCACGGACGACCTCGAGGCGCTGGGCTTCCACCTCGTCGGCTACGGCTGCACGACCTGCATCGGCAACTCGGGCCCGCTGCCCGACGAGATCTCCCAGGCCGTCAACGAGCACGACCTCGCCGTCGTCGCCGTCCTGTCGGGCAACCGCAACTTCGAGGGCCGGATCCACGGCGCCATCGCCGGTGCCTACCTGGCCAGCCCGGCTCTCGTCGTGGCCTGGGCGCTCGCGGGCACCGTGCTGGTCGACCTGACCAGCCAGCCGCTGGCGCTCGACCCGGACCGTGAGCCCGTCTACCTGGCCGACCTGTGGCCGGACGAGGAGGAGGTCTCCGCGCTCCTCGAGCGGGTCGTTACCCCCGAGGAGTACGCGGCGGCCTACTCCAGCGTCACCGACGGTGGGCCAGCCTGGGAGGCCCTGCCGAGCCCGACGGGGCCGCTCTTCCCGTGGAACCGGCGTTCCACCTACTTCTTGAAGCCTCCCTTCGTGGTTTCGGGCCACGTCGGCGGCGAGGGTCAACAGCCGCCTGCACGCGGTGACCTCACCCAGGCTCGCGTCCTCGTCTTCGCTGGCGATGCCGTCACAACCGATCACATATCGCCCGCCGGGCCAATACCTGCGGCGTCCGCGGCTGCCGACTGGCTGCGGGCGCACGGCGTCGAAGATGCCGACCTCGGCAGCTTCGGCGGGCGCCGCGGCAACCACCACGTGCTGCTGCGAGGAGCCTTCGCCAACCCTCGCTTCCGCAACCACCTGGTGCCAGGGCTCACTGGGGGATGGACCAAGCATCACCCCTCAGGCGACGTCATGCCGGTCCACGAAGCCGCCCAGCGTTACCGCGACGACGGCATCCCCGTGCTGATCCTCGCCGGCGAGGACTACGGCATGGGGAGTTCCCGCGACTGGGCAGCGAAGGGTCCGCACCTGCTCGGGGTGCGGGCCGTCATCGCGAAGAGCTTCGAGCGCATCCACAGGAGCAATCTGGTCGGCATGGGGATTGTGCCGTTGGAGTTCCAGGCCGGGCAGGGTCCGGACAGCCTGGGACTCAGTGGTGACGAGACGTTCGACCTCACCGGCCTGCTGAAGCTCGAGGTCGGCGGCGAACTGCGGATGACGGCGCGGCGACGCGACGGTGAGACGGTCTTCCGAGTCAGGGTGCGCGTGGACTCGGCGACGGAGTTGATGTGGGTCCAGCACGGCGGATCGCTCCCGGCCGCTGTCGGTGGCTTGATCTCGGGTGCAGCAGGTGCTCGCCACGCGTGACGGCTTCTCACGCACGTCCGAAGACCGCCCCCCAAGCGTGGACCGCGTCGCTGCGCGCCGTCTTCTTGGACCTCGACGGCACCCTGTACTCCAAGGGCGCTGCCCTGCCCGGAGCGGCTCAGGCGCTGCGCCTGCTGCGGGAGAAGGGGCTGGCCTTGCGCTTTCTAAGCAACACCGATTCCGTCGGTGTTCGGGGCGTGGTCTATAAGGCCGCCCAGATGGGCCTAGTCCTGCCGGTCTCGGAGGTCCTCACGCCGCCCGTCCTGCTCCGGCGGATGCTGGACGGACTACCCGACGCACGCTGCCTGGTGCTGGCCTCCCCTGACGTGCGGGCGCTGTGCGGATCAACGCTCGTGGACCCGCGAGACGACAAGGTGACGCACGTCGTCGTCGGAGGCACCCAGGAGCACTTGAGCTATGCCGCGCTGGACGCCGCCTACCGGGCAGTAGGCGACGGTGCAGCGCTCGTCGCGCTGCAC
>JALYMR010000314.1 GCA_030773615.1 Actinomycetota bacterium | reverse complement strand
GAGCGCCTGGAGGCGCTCCACACGGAGCGCGCGCTGCGGTCGGGCTGGACCTGGGCCGAGGTGGCTGAGGCCCTCGGGGTCTCGAAGCAGGCCGTCCACAAGAAGCACGCGAAGCGCCTGCGTGAGGTGGGCGTCGACACCGGGAGGCGTCGTGTTCAACCGTTTCGTCGCTGACTCGCGGGTGCTCACGGCACGCGCCGCGGAGCTCGCCGTCGCCGCGGGCGACCCGTCGGTGGAGGCCGAGCACCTGCTCGTGGCCCTCGCCGAGCGGCGGGGGACGCCCGCCGGCGACGCGCTGCACGAGGCGGGGCTCGACCCCGAGCGCATCCGGGAGGGGCTCGAGGAGGACGCTCGCGCCGCGCTGGCCGCGGTGGGCGTCGAGGTCCCGCCCGGCGCGCTCGGCGCGCGCTCGGTCGCCCCGTCGCAGACGCCGTGGGGCGCGACGGGGACCCTGGCCCTCGAGCGCTCGCTCGAGGCCGCGCGCGACCGCCGCGACCGCGAGATCCGGCCCGAGCACGTGCTGCTCGGGATCCTCCGCACCCGGGTGGGTGCCGTCCCCCGCCTGCTCGAGCGCGAGGGGGTCGACCGGGACGCGCTGGCGGCCGCCGTCTAGCCTCCCGGCCATGGCCAAGAAGGGGGCGAAGCGCAAGGCGGCGGTGGGCGACGTGGCGACGAACCGCCAGGCCTCGTTCCGCTTCGACCTGCTCGACCGGCTCGAGGCGGGCATGGTGCTCGAGGGCACCGAGGTCAAGGCGCTGCGCGAGGGCGGCGCGCAGCTCAAGGACAGCTACGCCTCCATCCGCGACGGGGAGCTGTGGCTGCTCAACCTGCACATCCCGCCCTACGCCCCGGCCAGCCGCGAGAACCACGACCCCGAGCGCGACCGCAAGCTGCTCGCCCACCGGCGCGAGATCGACCGCCTCATGGGCCGCATCCAGGAGCGCGGCCTGACCCTCGTGCCCACCCGGATCTACTTCCGCGACGGCCGGGCGAAGGTCGAGGTCGCGCTCGCCAAGGGCAAGGACCGCTACGACAAGCGCGAGTCGATCCGCGAGCGCGAGCAGCGCCGCGACATGGACCGGGCGCTGCGCGAGGTCAACCGCTAGGCGGGCTAGACGTCGTCGAGCGAGCGCTCGACGAAGGTGGCGTCCATGCCCACCACGCAGGCCACGATGAGGCCCACGTAGACCGCGCCCACCGCGAGGCGGGTCGCGGGTCGCACCTGGTAGTAGCGCTTCGTCTCCGGGTCGCCCGCGCGGATCGCCTTCCAGCGCCGCCAGGTGTCGAGGACGCCGACGAGCACGATGAGGAAGAGGATCGGGTTCGGCATGACGAAGACGAGCCCGACGGCCATGGCCAGGCCCACGAACCACATCCAGGGCGCCATGGCGGCGAACGCGCGGCCGCCGTCGAGCATGGCGACGGGCACGAGGTTGAAGAGGTTCAGGAAGAACCCGGTGAAGGCCAGCGCCTTCCAGAACGGGTCGCCGCTGGCCAGGGCCACGGGGACGAGCGCGGCGGTGCCCAGGGTGCCGAGCACGGGCCCGGCGAGGCCCACGCGGGCCTCCGCGGCGGCATCGCGGCCGAGCGACTTCGCGGCGACCACCGCGCCGAGGAACGGGATGAACAGCGGGGCGCTGGCCGGCACGCCCTCACGGCGCAGCTGGATGACGTGGCCCATCTCATGGACGAGCAGGAGCAGGACGAACCCGAGGGCGAATTTCCAGCCCCAGATGAACGAGTAGGCCGCGACGGAGACGAGCATGGAGGCCGAGGTCGTGAGGACCTTGGCCTTCGGGAGGATGAGGAGCGCCGCCTTGCCGAACTTGAGCAGGAGGGCGCCCACGACGACGAGCGGGCCGAGGAGGCGGCGCAGGAGGGACCGCTGGGCCTCCTGATGGGGGGCGGGCGGGTCGGTGGCCGGCGCCGGCGGACGCCAGCCGGCCTCGTAGCTCTGGTTCACGGATCTCAGTCTAGGCCGCTGAGAACACGTCGGGGCGGGCGGCCCGCGCCGCGTCCTCGGCGTCGTGCAGCTGCGCCTCGATGAGCGCCAGGCCCCGGTCCCAGAACCCGGGGTCGGCGAGGTCGATGCCCACGATGGCCGCGAGCTCCTCGGGGCTCCTCGACCCGCCGGCGGCGAGGAGCTCGAGGTAGGCGGGCACGAAGCCCTCGCCTTCGTCGAGGTAGCGCTGGTAGATCGACATGGCGAGAAGTTGCCCGTAGGCGTAGGCGTACACGTAGCCCGGGGTGGCGATGAAGTGGGGCACGTAGGACCACCACGAGCGGTAGCCCTCCGTCACCTCGACCGCGTCGCCGAGCAGCTCGGTCTGCGACTGGGCCCAGAGCTCGCCGAAGCGGTCGGGGCTGAGCTCGCCGCGCTCGCGGCGGTCCGTGTGCACGAGGTCCTCGAAGCGGTTCATCGCCGTCTGGCGGAACACGGTGGCGATGGAGTCCTCGATGGACTCCGCGAGCAGGGCGAGCCTGCTCTCGGGCTCCGTGGCCTGCTCGCGCAGCCGCCCGAACACGAGCCGCTCGCCGAACACGGAGGCGGTCTCGGCCAGGGTGAGCGGGGTGTGCTGCTCGAGGATCCCGCGCGGGCGCGCGAGGGCGGCGTGCACGCCGTGGCCGAGCTCGTGGGCCAGGGTGAGCACGTCGCGCCGGCGGGCCGTGTAGTTCAGGAGGATGTAGGGGTGCTCGGAGGGCACGGCGTAGGCGCAGAAGGCGCCGCCGCGCTTGCCCGGGCGGACGGGGGCGTCGATGCGCCGCCCCTCGAAGAAGCCGCGGACGGTGTCGCCGAGCTCGGGGGAGAAGGCGCGGTAGCTCTCGAGCACGAGCTCCTCGGCGTCCTCCCACTGCACGGTCTCCTCGGCCTGGGTGACGGCCGCCATGCGGTCGAAGTCGGCGAGCCGGTCGAGGCCGAGCAGCCGCGCCTTGAGCCGGTACCAGCGCTGGGGGACGTCGGAGCGCGCGCGGACGGCCCCCAGGAGCGCCTGGACGGACTCGTCGCTCGCCTCGTTGCTCAGGTTGCGGCTGGACAGCCAGTGGGGGTAGCGCCGCAGGCGGTCGTCCGTCGCCTTGTCCTGCAGGAGCGTGTTGAAGATGAACGCGCGCGTCCGCAGGCCGGGGGCCAGGGCCAGGGTGACGCCGCCGGCGGCGGCGCGGCGCACCTCGCGGTCGGGCGACATGAGGCGGCTCAGGGCGACGTCGAGCGCGACGGGCTCGGGCTCGTCGGGCAGCTCCACGGCCAGAGCGGAGACCTGCTCGCTGAACAGGCGCGACCAGGCGCTCGAGCCGGTGACGCCCTTCTCCGTCAGCACCTTCTCCTCAGGCTCCGTGAGCAGGTGGGGGCGATAGCGGCGGGCGGCGCGCAGGTAGTGCCGCGCGGTGTCGAGGCCCGGCGCCCCCAGGAGCTCGTCGGCGCGCTCGTCGTCGAGCGCCGCCCACTCGAGCTCGAAGAAGAGCAGCTGGGTCTCGATGCGGGCCGCGCGCTCCTGGGCGCGCTGGAGCAGCGCGCCCGTCGCGGGGTCCTGCGTGTCGACGCTGAAGCGAAGCGCCGCGAAGTTGCCCGCCCGGCCCGTGAGCTCGCCGATGGCCTGGAGCTCGCCGATCGCCTGCGCGAGCGCGTCGCCGTCGAGCTCCGCCACCCGGCCGGCGTAGCGGCCGGCGAACGCCGTCGCGCGCTCGTGGGCCTCCTCGAGGAGCCGGTCGAAGCCGGCGTCGCCCTCGCCGAAGACGAGCGGCTCGAGGTCCCAGGCGACGTCCGTGACGGCCATATCGGGGTACACTAGAGGCACCCCGGGGACGACAGGCTTCGACGTGGTCGGATCCGCTGGGGTGATTGCGAGCCGAGGTCCCGGAGGCCTCGATAAACACCGGGAAAACCATACGTGCGGACTCTCACGAGTACGCCCTCGCTTCCTAGCACCAACCTAGGCATGTGAGGTTCCGGCCCCCGCCCGCCGACCGCGGGGTCGCCGGAATCAGATACGTCGGCTGACCCGGGGAGCTCCGCTCCTGGCGATCCGGGGACATCTCAGGGGGCTGGTCCCGGGGAACCCTGCCGGTGCGGTGACCCCGGGGCGAGATCTGAGCACCGGATACGCTCGTAGACGTCACCCCCGCGCGACTGCGGACGCGGGTTCAATTCCCGCCGTCTCCACTGCAGGACCGGCCGCGCCAGCTGACCAGCCTCCCATCGCCGTCACGGGCGCGACCGGTGCGGTGGGTGGCCGCGTCGCCGTGAGGCTCGCCGCGGCGGGCGCCCGGCAGCGCCTCGTCGTCCGTGACCCGACCCGCGCGCCCAGCCTCGACGGCGCGGAGGTCCGGCAGGCCTCTGGCTACGCCGCCGGCGAGGAGATGCGCCGCGCGCTCGAGGGCGCCGACACGCTCTTCCTCATCCCCGCGGCCGAGGCGCCGGATCGCGTCGAGCAGCACCGGACGGCGGTGGACGCCGCGGTCGCCGCCGGCGTGCGGCGGCTGGTCTACCTGTCGTTCGTCGCGGCGGCGCCGGACACGACGTTCACCCTGGGTCGCGACCACTGGCACACGGAGGAGCACATCCGCGCCACGGGCCTGCCGTGGACGTTCCTGCGGATGAACCTCTACCTGGACTTCATCCCCTCGATGGTGCTCCCCGACGGCGTGATCCGGGGTCCCGCGGGGGACGGGCGCGTCGCCGCCGTCCTGCGCGACGACGTCGCCGCTGCGGCCGCCGCCGTGCTGACCGCCGAGGACGATCAGGTCGGCCGCGTCCACGACCTCACGGGACCCGAGAGCTTCTCCCTCGCGCAGGCCGCGGAGCTCATGACCCGGCACACGGGCAGGGCGATCCGCTTCCACGACGAGACGGACGAGGAGGCCTTCGCCTCCCGCCAGGGCTTCGGCGCGCCGGACTTCGAGGTCCGCGGGTGGGTGAACTCCTACTGGGCGATCCGGGACGGGAGCCTCGAGCGCGTGGCCCCCGGCGTGCGCGAGCTCACCGGGCGCGATCCCGTCGCGCTGGCCGACTACCTCCGCGCCCACCCCGAGGCGCTCGGCCACGTTGGCAGCGCCCGCTGACGCGTCGCTGTCCGGCACCGACGCCCCCGCGCCCCGCGCCCCGCGGTCGGGTGGAACGAGAAACCGGTTCTGGGACGTGAGGTCCTCGTCCCACCCTCGGTCCAGCGCTCGAGCAACGTCGCCAGCGCCGCTTGGCGCACATGACCGCCGAGATGACTCTCGCGACCGTGCTCCGGTACCTGCCCCGCCCGCTCCCGCAGCGTCGCCGGCGCCCGGTCGACTCGGACCGGTGCCCGGCTGGCGGACGCAGCGGTGCGGGGGTGGGGGGGCGAGGGGCTAGGCTGGCGCCTTTCCCGCCGTCCCCTGCCACCTCCCGCCCGTGACCGACACCTCCGACCAGCCCGCCGAGGCCCACTCCCTGCCCGAGGGCGCCGAGCCCGGCCAGCGCGAGGCCGAGGTGCGCGAGGAGGCCGGCGTCGTGCCCGAGGTCAGCGGTCCCGACGCCGTGACCGACCCCTCCGACGGGACCCCCGTCGAGGTCCCCGGGGCCGGGCCGACCCAGCCCGAGGTGGCCGGCGTCGAGCCCATGGCCCCCGCCGCCGAGCCGGCCGAGGCCACGCCCGAGCTCGCGGAGGGCGCTGAGGCGCCGCCTCAGGCCGCCCCCGCCGCGGCCGACGGCGCGGGAACCGGGGCTCCCGCCCGGCCGACCGCACCCCCGCGCCCCCGGCGTCGCCGCCCCTCGGCGGCCGAGCGACACCGACGCGTGTTCTTCGCCCGCCTGACCGAGCTGCGCAAGGCCAACCGCCCCATCGTGCTGCCCGGGGAGGAGCCTCAGGGCGAGGAGGCCCAGGCCGACCCGGAGCCGCCCGCCGCGGCCGCCGACGAGGGTGCCGCCCCAATCGAGGAGGAGATGTCCGCGCCGCCTGCCCAGGAGGCGCCCGGGCCGGCTGCGCAGGAGGCGCCGGTGCCTGTCGCGGAGGAGGCGCCCGCGCCGGCTGCCGAGGAGCTCCCCGCGCCGGCGGCCGAGGAGGCGTCTGCGCCGGCTGCCGAGGAGGCGCCGGTGCCTGTCGCGGAGGAGGCGCCCGGGCCGGCTGCCGAGGAGGCGCCGGCGCCTGTCGCGGAGGAAGCGCCCGCGCCGGCTGCCGAGGAGCTCCCCGCGCCGGCGGCCGAGGAGGCGTCTGCGCCCGTTGCGGAGGAGGCGGCCGCGCCGGCTGCCGAGGAGG
>JALYMR010000313.1 GCA_030773615.1 Actinomycetota bacterium | reverse complement strand
GTCCTCGAGGGCGTGGCGCTCGCCCTGCGCGACGCCCTCGAGCTCGTTGGGCCCGTCGGCGCCGCCTGGGTCAGCGGCGGGGGCGCGCGCTCGACCCTGTGGCTGCGCATCGTCGCCTCCGCCCTCGGCCTCCCCCTCGAGCGCGTGGCCGTCGACGAGGGCGCCGCGTACGGCGCCGCGCTGCTCGGCGGCGTCGCCGCCGGCGTGTGGGGCTCCATCGACGAGGGGGTCGCCGCCTGCGTCCGCGTCCGCGAGGTCGTGGAGCCCGAGCCGGCGTGGACCGAGCGCTACGCCGAGCTGCACCCCCGCTTCCGCGCGCTGTACCCCGCCCTGCACCCCGTCCCGGACCCCCGAGGCCAGCCATGACCGCCACGCCGCTCACCGACGCCACCGCCGACGGCCTCGTGCCCCGGGGCGACCACAGGTTCATGTTCGGGCTGTGGACCGTCGGCAACCCGGGGCGCGACCCCTTCGGAGCGCCGACGCGCGCCGCCCGCGACCCCGCGGACACCGTGCGCCGGCTCGCCGAGCTGGGCGCCTGGGGCGTGGGGCTGCACGACGACGACCTCGTGCCGTGGGGGACGGGGGCGGCGGAGCGCGACCGCATCGTGGCCCGCTTCCGGGCGGCGCTCGACGAGACGGGCCTCGTCGTCGGCTCGGCGACCACGAACCTGTTCGCCCACCCCGCGTTCAAGGACGGTGCGTTCACCTCGAACGACCGCCGGGTGCGCCGGGCCGCGATCGGCAAGGCCATGCGGGCGATCGACCTCGGGGCGGAGCTCGGCGCGAGGGTCTACGTCTTCTGGGGCGGTCGCGAGGGCACGGAGGCGGGCGTGGCGAAGGACCCGCGGGACGCGCTCGACCGCTACCGGGAGGCGATCGACGTGCTGGGCGACTACGTCGCCGAGCAGGGCCACGACCTGCGCTTCGCCCTCGAGCCCAAGCCCAACGAGCCGCGGGGCGACATCTTCCTGCCCACGGTCGGGCATGCGCTGCACTTCATCTCGACCCTCCAGCACCCCGAGATGGTCGGCGTGAACCCGGAGGTCGCGCACGAGACGATGGCCGGCCTGTCCTTCCTGCACGCCGTCGGGCAGGCCCTGTGGGCGGGCAAGCTCTTCCACCTCGACCTCAACGCCCAGCGCATCGGCCGCTACGACCAGGACTTCCGCTTCGGCGCCGAGGACCTCAAGGAGGCGTTCCTGCTCGTGCGGCTCCTCGAGCGCGCGGGCTACGACGGCCCGCTGCACTTCGACGCGCACGCGTACCGCAGCGAGGATGCCGAGGGGGTGTGGGAGTTCGCCGCCGGCTGCATGCGCACCTACGCGGCGCTGGCCGAGCGCGCGCGGCGCTTCGACGACCTGCCGGAGGTGCAGGACGCGCTCGCGGCGGCGTCGACGCCCGAGCTCGCGCAGGCGACGACGGAGGGCGTCGGCGAGGCGGACGCCCTGAAGGCCGAGGCCGACGGGCTCGACGCCCTGGGAGCGCGCGGCTACCTCAACGAGCGCCTGGACCAGCTCGTGGTGGAGGTGCTGCTGGGACTGCGGTGAGGATCGTGGCCAGGAAGCGCTCCGGGGTCGCGCGCAGGACCTCGAGCCGGGGGTCGGGGACCGTGAGCAGGCGGGGGGCGACGAGCGGGACGAGCGGAGCCAGGCGCGGGTCGGCGAGCACCGAGTGGAGCGCCTGGCTGTCCCCACCGAGGACGACCCCGTCGAGCCCGTCGAGGGCTGGGAGCAGCACCCGCGCGGCGACGTCGGCGGCGAGCGCGAGCGCCGCCCGCGCCTCGCCCTCGCGCCGGCGGGCGAACCGGCCCTGGCTCGAGCCCCCCGCGCGGTGGCGCCCGTGCACCTGCCGGCGGGCGACCTTCGAGGCGACGAGGCGCTCGCCGGCGAACACGCCGGCCGCGCAGCCCCCGAGCCGGGCGAGCAGCACGCCGACCCTCCGCTCGCGGCGGACGTGCTCGAGCAGCGGCTCGGGCGCGAAGTCAGGTTGCTCGCCGCGCTCGTCTTCGGCGAGGGGCGGGAACGGCGGCGCGCAGCGCAGGCACGCGACGTCCAGCGCCCGGAACATGACCTCGTCGGCGTCGACCCGCGTCGCCGCCACCCCGTGCGCGCAGGCCCAGCGCGCGAGCCAGCGCTCGAGCCGGGCTGGCGGCAGCTCGTAACGGTCCCCCTCTACCGCGGCCGCGCCCGCACCGTATAGGTGGCCCGGGTCGTCACCGACGTGCCGCCCGCCAGGCGTGCGGTGGCCGTTGCCCGCAGCCGCAGGCGGCCGCTGCGGCGCAGCAGCCGGGCGCCGCGCGAGGTCAGGCGGACCCGCAGCTGGGTCGCGCCGGCCCTCCTGAGACGGAACGACCGCCGGGCCACCGTCGTGCCTCTGGCCGTGCGCAGGCGCAAGGTGCCGACGCACGCGGCCGTGCAGCGGACGGTGACCGGCACGAAGCGGTTGCGCAGGGCGGTGACCGCGCGTCGCGACCCCAGGCGCAGCACGGCGCGCGCGGGCTGGACGGGCGGCGCGCTCTGGTTGCGGACGGTGATGAACGCCGTTGCCTCCGCGACGTTGCCCGCGCGGTCGAAGGCGCGCACGCGCAAGGTGTGCGGTCCGTCGGCCAGCCGGCGGGTGTCGATCTCGCACTCCCACGGCGGGTTGACCTGGACGTCGTTGAGCACGCCGTCGACGTAGTTCTCCGTGCGCTGGATGCCAGAGGCGTCCGTTGCGTCGACGTAGCAGTTGCGCCGCGACGCGCTCAGGATGCCGCTGACCACGTCGCCGGTGCGCGGGGTGCGCCAGCTGACGCGGGGCGGGGTGCGGTCGGGACCGTCCGGAGGCGGCGGCGGGGTGAAGCAACCCGACCCCCCGAGGCAGAAGCGCTCCTGCTCGTCGTCGAAGTAGTCGGACCCCATGCGGCCGCCCGTGGCGCAGCGCAGGGGATAGCGCGCAAGTGCCGCGTTGGAGAAGGTGGCGGTGAAGGTGCGCAGGTCGTTCGTCGCGAGGGCGCCGGAGAAGTCGCCGCGCACGGGCGCCGCCGGGCCGAAGCTCAGGTTCGCGTACCGGTCGCCGTAGATGCTGGCCGAGCCCGAGAGCGAGAGGAACGGGTCGCTGCCGTCGCCCTTGCAGCTGTCGGAGGCGGTGCCGAGGCCGAGGCTGAAGTAGACGTAGCCCGAGCCCGTCGACGGCAGCGCCTCGTGCAGCGTCCACTGGACCGTGATGCGCCCCAACATGTCGTCGTAGGTCACGTTCGTCGACGCGAGGTCCGGGTCGTACCGCCCCGTGCTGACGTTCGGCTTCGCGTCGCGCGGGTCGCTCCCGCTCCCCGTGATGACCGCCGCCGACGCACTGCCCGTCATCGCCGCCAGCGCGACCAGCGTCGCGCCGCCGTCCTTGCGAACCTGCGCATCCCGCCTCCCTTCGGATTCGGGGCGACGCTACTCCGGAGGGCGCGTCTGTGGGGAGATTTCCCCGCTACGGCTCGGCGGCCAGCCGAACGACCGCTCGCGTCGACTCCTCCCCGGCGAACACCCCCAGCGCGCCGCCGAACAGGCGGGCGATGGGCCGCGCGAGCGGGCCCGTGACGCGCATGCGATGGGTGACGACGCTCCCGCTGCCCGGGCGGGGGACGACCTCGTGCTCGTAGTGCCCGCGGGCGACAGGCGGGCCGTGGGTGCCAACGAGCACGAGGCGGCGCCCGGGCACGACCTCGGCGACGCGGACGGCCACGGGCCGCGCGCGCTCCGGCTTCCAGGCGCCGATCGTGCCAGGGGCGAGGGGTCCGTCGAGGCGCGCCCAGGCCAGCCCGGGGTGCCAGCGGGGACGCAGCGCGAGGTCGCTCCACACCGCCCAGACGGCCGCAGGGTCCGCGTCGGTCTCCACCGTGCTCTCGGCGAGGAGGGGCATGCCCGTGCCCTACCCGAGGCGACGGGCGAGGCGGTGGAGCCTGACCCCTTCGCACTCGGGATCGGGCCGCGAGTCGATCGTCCACTGCCGCCGCGCCCCGGCCAGGAGCTCGCGCCCGCCGGCGCGCTCCGGGTCGGCGAGCCACACCTCCCCGCCGGGGGCCACCAGTCGGGGCAGGAGGGTGAGCAGGAGCTCCACGTTGCGCCGCGTGTAGAGGACGTCGGCGGCGAGCACGAGGTCGAACGGGCCGGCCCCGACGAGCGGCGCCGGGTCGTGCCAGGGCACCTCGGCCACCTCGCCGAGCAGCTCGTTGAGGGCGAGGTTGTGGGCGCAGAACACGACGGCGTCCGAGGCGCCGTCCGTGGCCAGGACCTCCGCGCCGGCCCGGGCGGCGGCGACGCTCGGCAGCCCGAGGCCGCAGCCGAGCTCGAGCACCCGTCGCCCGGCGAGGTCCGTTCCCGCCACCGCGCCCGCCAGCGCGTGCCCGCTCGGCCACACGATGCCCCAGTAGGGCACGGGGCGCCGGGCGAGTGCCTCCTCCTCGCGCAGCGCCTGCCAGTCGGTGGGCTGGGCGAGCAGCAGCTCGCCGCCGCCGACGGCCACGCGCACGAGGGCCACGTCGAGCAGCGCGTCGGGCAGGGGGAGCGCGTCGCCCCGCAGGCGCTCGAGCTGCTCGCGCAGCGACGCCCGCAGGCTCTCCGAGACCCCCGCCACGCCGGTCAGCTTGCCATCCTGATCGCATGGGCACGCGTCGAAGCTCGGAGGCGCTGTCGGTCTACGTCGTCCAGCGCCACTTCCGGCGCGTCCTGCGCGGCTACGACCCCGACGAGGTCGACCGTCACCTCGCGTCGATCAGCGGGTGGCTCGCGCAGTGGGGCACGGGACGGCTGAGCGAGGAGCTCGAGGCGCGCCTGGCCGAGCGCGAGGCGGCGGTGACCGAGGCGGAGGACCGTGCGCGGCGGCTCGTGGCGAGCGCCGAGCGCCAGCTCGAGGAGGCGCGCGCGGAGGCCGAGGCGACGCTCCAGGGGGCGCGGCTGCGGGCCCAGGCCGACGCGCAGGCCGGCGAGCGCGCGCGACGCGAGGGGGAGGCGGCTGCCCGCGTGCAGACCGAGGCGCTGCTGGCCGAGGCGCGCGTGCAGACCGAGGCGCTGCTGGCCGAGGCGCGCGTGCAGGCCGAGGCGCTGCTGGCCGAGGCGCGCGTGCAGGCCGAGGCGCTGCTAACCGAGGCTCGCGAGCGCGCCAGCGAGGAGGAGCGCGCGCGCCGCGCGGAGGCCGAGCGGGAGCTCGAGGCCTACGCGGAGCGGCGCCGGCGCGAGGCGGACCGGCTCGTGCAGGCGGCGCGCCAGGAGCGCTGGCCGGGGGAGGAAGGGGGTGGGGCGTCGCTATAATCTCAGCAACCACCACTGAGATTTCTTTCAAGAAAGAGCGCATGCCAACCAACCCCTTCCACCTCTGCGACAACTGCGGCCAGCGGCCGCCGGTCGTCCGCGTGCTGCTCGCCCAGGGCGGCCAGCCCCGGCCCGTCGGGCTGTGCGAGGTCTGCGCGGAGCAGCTCCGCCAGGCCCGCGGGGGCCAGGCGCCGCAGGGCGCCGGCCAGCCCACCGCGCAGTCGGCGCTCGACGAGTTCGGGCGCGACCTCACCCATGACGCGGCCGAGGGCCGGATCGACCCGGTTATCGGCCGCGCCGACGAGATCGAGCAGACCGTCGAGATCCTCGCCCGGCGCCGCAAGAACAACGCGGTGCTCATCGGCGAGGCGGGCGTGGGCAAGACCGCCATCGTCGAGGGCCTCGCCCTGCGCATCGCCCGCGACGAGGTCCCCGAGACCCTGCGCGGCTGCCGGCTCGTCGCCCTCGACCTCGCCGGCATGGTCGCCGGCGCCCAGTACCGCGGCCAGTTCGAGCAGCGCCTCAAGGGCGTGCTCGAGGAGGTCGCCGCCGCCGAGGGCCGCGTGCTCCTGTTCGTCGACGAGCTGCACACGATCCTCGGCGCGGGCAACGCCGAGGGCGCGATGGACGCCGCGAACATGCTCAAGCCGATGCTCGCCCGCGGCGAGCTGCGGATGGTCGGGGCGACCACCCTGGCCGAGTTCCGCAAGATCGAGCGCGACGGCGCGCTGGCCCGCCGCTTCTCGCCCGTCCACGTCGAGGAGCCCTCCGTCGAGGACACCGTGGCCATCCTGCGCGGCCTGCGCGAGGCCTACGAGGCGCACCACGAGGCGGACATCGCCGACGAGGCGCTCGAGGCCGCGGCGCGGCTGTCGGACCGCTACATCACGGAGTACCACCTGCCCGACAAGGCCATCGACCTCGTCGACCAGGCGGCCGCGAAGGTGCGGCTGCGGGGCGGCGCGGCGGGCGACGAGGGCGCGCGGCTGCGCCGCGAACTCGAGCGCGTCCGGGCCGAGAAGGACGAGGCCGTCCGGGCGGAGGCCTACGAGGACGCCGCGAAGCTCAAGGTGCGCATCGACGAGCTCGAGGCGAAGCTCGGCGAAACCGGCGAGCCGGTCGAGCCCGCCCGCCCGCACGTCGGCGAGGCCGACGTGGCCGCGGTCGTCGCGGCCCGCACCGGGATCCCCGTCGGGGAGCTCGTGGCCACGGAGCTCGTCCGGCTGCAGGACCTCGAGGCTGAGCTGCACGAGCGGGTCATCGGCCAGGAGGAGGCCGTGGAGCTCGTGGCCGACACGGTCCGCCGGGCCCGCGTGGGCCTCAGCGAGGGGGACCGCCCGCTGGGCTCGTTCCTCTTCCTGGGCCCCACGGGGGTGGGCAAGACGGAGCTCGTCAAGGCGCTGGCCGAGCGGCTCTTCGCCACGGAGAAGGCGCTCGTGCGCCTCGACATGTCCGAGTTCCGCGAGCCCCACACGGTCGCGCGGCTCATCGGATCGCCCCCCGGCTACGTGGGGTACGGCGACGGCGGCCAGCTCACGGAGCCCGTCCGCCGGCGGCCCTACAGCGTCGTGCTGCTCGACGAGATCGAGAAGGCCCACCCCGAGGTCTGGAACGTCCTCCTGCAGGTCATGGACGACGGGCGCCTCACCGACGGCGAGGGCCGCACCGTGGACTTCACGAACACGGTGGTCGTCATGACCTCGAACCTCGGCGCGGGCGCGGCCAGGCGCGGGATCGGCTTCACCGCCGACGACGCGCGGGGCGCGGGTGACGAGGAGCGCATGCGGGCCGCCGCGAAGTCCGCGTTCCTGCCCGAGTTCCTCAACCGCATCGACGAGATCGTCGCCTTCCGGTCGCTGACCGCCGAGCAGGTCGAGCAGATCGCCGGGCTCGTCGTGGGCCGGGTGGCCGACCGGCTGCGCGCAGAGCGCGAGATCGAGCTCGAGGTCGCGCCCGACCTCGTCGCCCGCCTGGCCCGCGAGGGCTTCGACGAGGAGTTCGGCGCTCGCCCGCTGCAGCGCCACGTGCGCCGCACGCTCGAGAAGGAGCTCACCCGGGCGATCCTCGCCGGCGAGCTGAGCGAGGGTGACCGCGTGCGGGCCACCGCGCTCGAGGACGGGGGCATCGCCCTGGAGGTCGCGGCGCCGGCCCAGGTCGCCGAGCCCGTCGCCGCGTAGGCGCCCGCCACACCCCTGACGTCCCGAGAGGCTCCCGCGAGGGAGCCTGTCGTCGTTCTAGTGCGACCCGCCACTGCGGCGCCGCCGCTCTTGGAGCGAGCCCTCGGCCCAGCGCAGGAAGGCGTCGCGACGAGCGCGCCAATGCGCTTCCTGAGGTTCACCGTTCGCGCGTCTCCGACACAGGAGGGTGGGCTTGCCCTCGAAGTCGTGGGCCTCAGGGCTCCTTTAGTGGGCCGCGGGGCAGCGCGCTGGTAGCGACCGGGTGGCGCAGCCCGGTAGAACCCCCGCTTGATCGTGCCTGAGCCGCCCAGCGTCGCCCTCATTGACTTCCGCAGCCTGCTGCGCGGGGCAACAAGCGACGCGACGTGTCGAGAGGCCGTTGAGCTGGTCGCGGAGCTCTCCCGCTCGAGCATTAGTCCGTCGAGCAGAACGGCAAGCCCTCCGCGCGAGTTACGCTGCCGGCTATATGGCGGCTTCCGAGACAGGTCTGGCCGTCCGACCCCCGAATATGTCGGTCTGCTCCGGCACATTGATCTCCTGCGAGGACTTGCGCGGGGAGTGCGAACTGTGCCAGCCATCGCCTTGAACATCATGAGCCTGCCCAGCGACGACCTGGTCGGCACCTACCGTAGGACGGGCCAGAAGATGGTGGATACCACTATGGCGGCGGATTGCGCGGCTTGGCCGGGGGTGGTTGGAGGAGTCTCACCTTGGTATCGAACGACGACGACTTTGTTCCCGTCCTGCTTTCTATCACTGGTCGAGGCATCCCCGTCCAGTGGCTTAGGAGGTCTCGCGATGGCGACAACGATGCCCTGCTCTCGCGCCAGGGCGTGCGCCTGTTGAGCGACCCAGCATGGCCCTAGCCGAAACTGACCTCCTACAGGCTGCACTTCGGGGCGACCTTGCCGCCTTCGCCGATCCTGGCGAGGAGGTGCGAGTCGAGCAGGACGGAGATGACTCGCTGATAGCAAATTGGCTGAGCGGCGGTCGTGCGATGAAGGCGATGTTCAGGTTGGGGAGCGAGACCAGCCTGAGCGACGCGTCAGTCGAGTTAGAGGGCAAGCACCTTTCGTACCGCGCTTTTCTGGCGGGCGCGGGTATGGCCGACTTACGCGCTGTCGCAAGGAATACGGTCGCCGTCCTTTCCTCGAACGAAGCGTTCGTAGCCCCCCGCGCAGACGCGGGCAGCGGACCAACGTCTGCGGACGGACTCCTCGACGAGCTGACCACGCCTTCTGACGGAGGCACGCCGGTCGTGTTCTTGACGGCGAGCGCTGGCGACGGGAAAACAACGCTACTGAAGCGACTCGCGGCGGACCGCGCTCACGCCTTCCTCCAGGGGCGCGACGATCGAGTGTGGCTCTACGTGGACGCTCAAGGTTCTCGTCTAGCCCGGCTAGACCAAGCCCTAGCGCGCGCTCTCGACGACGTTCGTGCCCCCTTCTCGTACCACGCCACGGCCAGCCTCGTGCGTGTCGGGGCTCTCGTGCTGGTGATCGATGGGTTCGATGAGCTGATCGGCACGACGGGTAGTTACGACGAAGCGTACAGCTCGCTGTCGAGCTACATTGAGCAGCTCGCAGGGCATGGAGCGGTTGTCGCTGCCGCTCGGAGCGCTTATTACGATCAGGAGTTCGCAAGCCGAGCCAACCGTTCTGCAGGCTTCTCAACTAACCGTTGGGAGTTGTACCGCGTCCGCTTGTTGGATTGGAACGAAGACGAGCGGGAGCTGTTCGTGCGCCGACTCGCTCGCGAGCACAATCTGGAATACGCGGCGGAGCGCTTACACCAACAAGTGGAAGAGGCGTTCGCAGATCAACAGCTGCAACCGCTGGCTGGTAAGCCTCTCTTCGTGCGCGGTGTCGCCGAGTTCGTCTTGGAAGGCAGGACTCTCGCGGGCGGAGACAATGCGCTCGAACGCCTCGTGACCACGTACGTCGAACGCGAGGTTTCACAGAAGCTGCTGGCACCGACCGGCGCGCTCCTCATCTCGGCCGAAACCCTGGGTGAGCTGTTGGGCGAACTTGCTCAAGAGATGTGGCGCGAGGAGGCACGATCCCTGTCCCGGACGACGGCACGCGAGTTGGTAGCGCTGTTCGGTGAACTGCGTGAGCTCGATGGCGACACGATTGCCACGCTCGCCGAGCGGCTGCCATATGTGGCATTGATTCGGGAAGCTGGAGCGCCGGGTGCTGTCGCGTTCGAACACGAGCTGTTCTTTGCGTATTTCCTCGTCCGGCCGCTCGTCGAGGCGCGCGGTGAGTCCGCGTTTCTACTCGCTCAAACACTCCGGCGGGGTCGGCTCCCCCACGATGCGGCTTGGTTGGCCGGCCGGGAACTGCGGGCCCACGTCAACGATCTGCTCGCTCGCTTGGGACAGGTCGGCACCGATGCCCCGACGCCGGTAGTCCGGGAGAACGCGGGGTCAGTCGCTCTTGGTGCGCTCGACGCGCAGAACGAGGTCTCAGACTTGAATATTCGCCACGTCGACTTCATTGATGCCGACTGTCGAAGCCTCCGGCTATCGCACTCGCGGCTGGTCGATGTGCAGATGGTGGGGTGCGACTTGAGGGGAGCGCAACTGGTTGAGTGTCGCGCTGACGCGGTTCGCGCTCGAGACGTGCTGCTGGACGGTTCGGCACTGCTTGAACTGGAGGGGTTGGCGGTAGCGGCCGTGAGTTCCCTGGTCTTCTATTCGAGCGATGGTGACGCAGCTACCCTCTACGCGCCCGCAGATATCAGGAGAGTGTTGGCCGAAGTAGGCGTCCCGTCCGCGCAACGTGGCGCGAACCTCCGCCAGGTCGATTTGGCGGTGGTGGAGCTTCTCCAGCAGCTGTTCCGAGTCTATGAACGCACCAACCTGCTCACCGAGCAGGACGACAACGCGGTGCGACAAGTCGTACGCAACAGAAGCTGGCCGTCGCTCCGGGAAGCACTGCTCTCTTCAGGTGTCCTCGCGGAAGAGAAGCGGCCGGCGGGTGGTAACAAGACCTTCCTTCGCAGCAAATTCCTGCCAGAGGATGTCCTTGCGGGACAAGACAAGGACGCAGAAGTTCCCGAGGATGTGCGCACGCTGTGGCGCCTGTTGGAGGAGCGGGTCCCGGCGCGTGGGTAATAGGCGAAGGCACATGCGAGGGTGCGAGAAGTACGCCGCTAGGGCGCGACCGCTGATGGGCCCACGGGCCACGCCTCCTGGCGCAGCCCCATGTCCCAGAACATCCACTCGTAGCGGGCGGTGACGGCGAAGTGGCGCGCGACGCGCTCCCGCTCGGGCTCGGAGAGCTCGGGCCCGATCCGGTCCGTGAGCTCGAGCACCGCGCGCACGACGGCGGCGAACTCCTCGCCGCCGTAGGTGTCGATCCAGCGCCGGTAGAGCGGGTGGGGCGAGCCGCGCCCGAGCAGGACCTTGCCGACCTCCCAGTAGATCCAGTAGCAGGGCAGCACCGCGCCGAGCGCCTCGGGGAACGAGCCGCCGTAGGCCGTGGCCAGGAGGTAGCTCGTGTAGGCGAGGTTCGTGGGCGCGGGCGGCGTCGCGGCGACCTCGGCCTCCGTGAGCCCGAAGTCGCGGAAGAAGCCCTCGTGCAGGGAGCGCTCCACGGCGATGGCGCCCGCGGCGTGCTCGGCGAACATCGCCACGTCGGCCTCTCGCGGCGCCCGCGCGGAGGCGATGCTCAGCGCGCGGGCGAACCCCGTGAGGTAGTGCGCGTCCTGCACGACGTAGAAGCGGAAGGCGGCCTCGTCGAGCGAGCCGTCGCCCAGGCCGCGGACGAAGGGGTGGCCGAGGATCTCGGCGTAGACGTCCTCGATGCCGGACCACAGGAGGGCGGTGAGCGTGGCGGGCGGCACGGGGCGGCAACCTATTAGCCTCGCCCGCCATGCACGCCGCCGAGCTGCGCGAGGTCCTCGAGCTCGTCGCCCGCGGCGAGCTCGACCCGGGGGAGGCGGGGGAGCGCCTGGCACTCGCGCCGCTCGTCGACCTCGGCTTCGCGCGCCTGGACACCCAGCGCACGCTGCGCCAGGGCGAGCCCGAGGCCGTGCTCGCGGAGGGCAAGGCGCCCGAGCACGTCGCGGCCATCGTGCGCGCCCTGCTCGAGGAGGGCACGGGCAGCGTGCTCGTCACCCGGGCCGACGAGGCCGCGCGCGCCGCCGTGCTCGCCGCCGCCCCCGAGGCGCAGGAGGACGCCCTGGCCCGGCTGGCCTGGGTGGCGCGCGACGTCCCTGCCGTCCGGGGCAGCGTCGCCGTCGTCTCCGCGGGCACCTCCGACGGCGGCGTGGTGCGCGAGGCGGCGGTGACCGCGGGGCTGCTGGGCACGCAGGTGCGCGTGCAGGAGGACGTGGGGGTCGCCGGTCTGCACCGCCTGGCCGTCGCCCTGCCCGACCTGCGCGCGGCGGACGTGGTCGTCGTCGTCGCCGGGCAGGACGCCGCCCTGGCCTCCGTCGTGGGCGGGCTCGTCGCCGCGCCGGTCATCGCGGTGCCCACGAGCACGGGCTACGGCGCCGCGCTCGGCGGGGTGTCCGCGCTGCTCAGCATGCTCACCTCGTGCGCGCCCGGGGTGGCCGTCGTCAACGTCGACGACGGCTTCGGCGCGGGCACGATCGCCGCGCGCATCGCCCGCGCCGCCGCGTGAGCCGCCTGCTCTACGTCGACGCGATCGCCGGCGTGGCCGGCGACATGCTGCTCGGCGCGCTGCTCGACGCCGGCGCGTCGCTCGAACGCGTGCGGGCGGGTCTCGCCGGCCTGGGCGTCGCGGGCCTCGACCTTGCGGTGGAGCGCACGGAGCGCCACGGGATCGGGGCCGTGCGCGTGCGGGTCGTCGCGCCGCCGGAGCACGCGCACCGCGACTGGGCCGCCGTGCGCGAGCTCGTCGACCGCGCCGCGCTGCCCCCGCGCGCCCACGCGCGCGTCCACGAGGCCTTCCGGCGCCTGGCCGAGGCGGAGGGCGCCATCCACGGCGTCGCGCCCGACGAGGTGCGCTTCCACGAGGTGGGGGCGATCGACGCGCTCGCCGACGTCTGCGGCGTCGCGCTCGCGCTCGAGGACCTCCGGGTCGACCGCGTCGCCTGCTCGCCGCTCCCCGCTCCCCGCGGGTTCGTGCGCGCCGCCCACGGCCGGCTGCCGCTCCCCGCGCCGGCCACGCTCGAGCTGCTGCGCGGCGCGGCCCTGGAGGGCGTCGACCTCGACGTGGAGCTCGTCACCCCCACCGGCGCCGCCCTGGTCGCCGCGCTGGCCGAGGGCTTCGGGCCGCTACCCGCCCTGGCGCTCGAGGGCGTGGGCTACGGAGCGGGCGCGCGCGACCTCGCCGAGCGCCCGAACCTCGTGCGCGTCGTCCTCGGCCGGGCGCTCGGCGCGGCGACCGCCACCCACCCCGTCCGGCTGCTCGAGGCCAACCTCGACGACCTGCAGCCCGAGCTCGTGCCCGACGCGGTCGAGGCCTGCTTCGCCGCCGGCGCGCTCGACGTGTGGCTCGCCCCCGTGCACATGAAGCGCGGCAGGCCGGGCGTCGTCATCAGCGCGCTGGCCCGTCCCGAGCGCGAGCGCGCGGTGGCCGAGGCGCTCGTGCGCTCGACGACGACGCTCGGCGTGCGGGTCACCGCGGTCGAGCGCCACGAGCTCGAGCGCGAGACGGCGCACGTCGCGGTCGACGGCCACCAGGTGGCGGTGAAGGTGGGCCGCCTCGCAGGCGAGGTCGTCAACCTCGCCCCGGAGCACGCCGACGTCGCCCGCCTCGCCGCGCGGCTCGGCCGCCCGGTCAGGGCGGTGTGGGCGACCGCCTTCGCCGTCGCCCAGCGGGAGCTCGGCGATGACGCGGGCTGAGGCGCTCGAGGCCCGCCTGGCGCGGCTGGGCAGCGCGGTCGTGGCCTTCTCGGGCGGTGTCGACTCGTCGCTCGTCGCCGCCCTCGCGGCCCGGGCGCTCGGGCCGCGCGCGCTGGCGGTCACCGCGGTGTCGCCCGCCCTGGCCACGGGAGAGCTCGACGGCGCGCGCGGGGTCGCCGCCGCCGTGGGCATCGCCCACGAGACGATCACCACCGCCGAGCTCGCCCGCGTGGGCTACCGCGCGAACGGGGCGGACCGCTGCTACCACTGCAAGTCCGAGCTCTACGACGAGCTCGGGGCGCTGGCCCGCGACCGCGGCTTCGCCGCCGTCCTCTCGGGCGCGAACGCCGACGACCTCGGCGACTGGCGGCCCGGCCTGCGCGCCGCCGGGGAGCACGGCGTCGTGCATCCGCTGCTCGAGGCGGGGGTGGGCAAGGACGAGGTGCGCGCCCTGGCCGCGCGCCTCGGGGTGCCCAGCGCGCAGAAGCCCGCGAGCCCGTGCCTGGCCTCGCGCATCCCCTACGGCACCCCCGTCACCCCGGCGGCGCTCGCCCGCATCGACCGGGCGGAGCGGGCGGTGCGGGCGCTCGGGTTCCGCGAGCTGCGCGTCCGCCACCTCGGCCCGCTCGGGCGCATCGAGCTGCCCGCCGGCGACCTCGCGCGGGTGCGGGCCGAGGGGCTCACCCCCGCCCTCGAGGCGGCGGTGCGCGCGGCGGGCTACGCGCACGCGCGGGTGGGCGAAGCCCCGCTGCGCTCGGGCTCGCTCAACGACGCGCTGCCGCGCGACGGACTAGCGTCCCCGCCGTGATCCGGGAGGACGAGAGCACGGTCGCCGCCCGCCTGGCCGGCGCCTCCCTGCTCGTCACGGGCGCCTCGGGCTTCCTGGGCAAGGCGGTGCTCGCCACCTGGCTGCGCGAGGTCCCCGACTCGGGCCCCGTCCTCGTCGCCCTGCGCGCCGCCGACGACGACGCCGCCCGGCAGCGGCTCCTCGATGGCGTCCTCACGAGCGACGTCTTCGGCCCCTTCGACGGCGGCGAGCTCGAGGCTGCGGTGGCCGAGGGCAGGCTGCGCGCGGTCGCCGTCGACCTCGTCGCCGACGACCTCGGCGGCCTCGATCCCGCCGTGCTCGCCGGGGTCGACGTCGTGATCCACTGCGCCGCGTCGGTCTCCTTCGAGCAGCCGCTCGACGAGATGATCGAGCTCAACGTCCGCGGTCCCCTGCGCCTGCTCGACGCGCTCGACCGCTCGGGCGGGCACCCGCACGTCGTCCACGTCTCCACGGCCTACGCGGCGGGCCGACGGGTCGGGCTCGTACCCGAGGTCCCCAGCGGCCAGGGCCCCGGCGAGCCGTGGGTCGACCGCGACGCGGAGCTCGCGGCGGCCCGCGCCTGGCGCCGGGACCTCGACGTCGTCTCCCGCCAGCCCGAGCACGAGCGGCGCTTCGTGGCCGACGCCCGCGAGGAGCTCGGCCCGTCGGGCAACCTGCGGGTGGGCGCCCAGGCCGAGCTCAACCGGCTGACCTGGATTGCCCGCCAGCTCACGGAGCGGGGCCGCGAGCGGGCGCGGGCGCT
>JALYMR010000312.1 GCA_030773615.1 Actinomycetota bacterium | reverse complement strand
GTGCGCGGCGACGGCGACCGCGGCACGGTCCGCGGGGGTTCCCGTCGGCGGCGCGGCCGCGAGGGCGGCGGGCCACAGCCGGGCGGGGTCGGGATCGAGGCCGAGGACGAGCTGGCTGCCCCGCTCGGCCACGCGGTCGGCGAGGAGATCGGCGAAGCTCACCGGGCGGCGACGCTACCAGCGCGTCGGGGCGATGCGGCACGATGCCCGGCGTGCCGCTCGACCGCCTCGCCTGGGTCATCACCGTGCTCGCCGCCGCCCTCACCGGCGTGCTCCTGCTCGTGAGCGGCTACACGGGCTACGGGCTGCTCGCCTTCGCGGTGGCCGCGAGCGCGGCGATCAACCTGCGTCCGTGAGCCCCCGGCCGCCTCCCGGCGCCCCCCGCCGGGCCAGCTCCGCCAGCAGCGCACGGGCGGCTCGGCCCCGGTGGCTGATCGCCGCCTTCTCCTCCGCGTCGAGCTCGGCCATCGTGCGCCCGTCGTCGAGATCGTCCGCCAGGAAGGCGGGGTCGTAGCCGAAGCCCCCGGTGCCTCGGGGCGACGCCGCGAGCCGTCCCGTGCAGCGACCCTCCACGACGAGCTCGCCCCCGCCCGGGTCGACGTGGGCCAGGGCGCACGCGTAGGCGACGCGGCTGCCCGCCGGCGCCTCGCGCAGCAGCTTCGCCAGGTTGTCGGCGTCGCTCGCCCCCTCACCGGCGAAGCGCGCGGAGCGCACGCCCGGGGCGCCTCCGAGCGCCTCGGCCTCGATGCCCGAGTCGTCGCCCACCGCGGGGCGTCCCGTCGCCGCGGCCGCCGCGCGGGCCTTGCCCAGGGCGTTGGCGGCGAACGTCGCGCCCTCCTCGGGGGGCAGGACGACGCCCTCGGGCAGGCCGGTGAGCTCGTGGGGGGCGAGCAGCCCGGCGAGCTCGCGCAGCTTGTGGGCGTTGCGGGTGGCGAGCACGAGCCGCACGGACGCTCAGCCCACCGCGGCGCGCTGGGCCGCGCGGAGCCCCTCCATCCCGACGGCCGCGAGGGCGAGCAGGTCGTCGAGGTGCGCGCGCGACAGCGGCGTGCGCTCCGCGGTGGCCTGGACCTCCACGAGGTCGCCACCGCCGGTCATCACCACGTTGGCGTCGACCTCGGCCGTCGAGTCCTCGCCGTAGTCCAGGTCGAGCAGGGCGGTCCCGCCGACCATCCCGCAGGACACCGCGGCCACGCCGCCGGTGAGCGGCACCCGGGGGAGCAGGCCGTCATCGACGAGCCGGCGGCAGGCCAGCTCGAGGGCGACCTGGGCGCCGGTGATCGCGGCGCACCGCGTGCCGCCGTCGGCGGTGAGCACGTCGCAGTCCACGTACACGGTGCGCGGGCCGAGCGCGGCGAAGTCCACGACGCCGCGCAGGGAGCGGCCGATGAGCCGCTGGATCTCCACCGTGCGCCCGTCCGGGCGACCCCGGGTCGCGTCGCGCTGCTTGCGCTCGCCCGTGGAGGCGGGCAGCATCCCGTACTCGGCGGTGAGCCAGCCCCGTCCCTTGCCCTCAAGCCAGCGCGGCACGGACTCCTGCACGGAGGCCGTGCAGATGACCCGCGTTTCGCCCTGGGCGATGAGCGCCGAGCCCGTCGCGGTGGCCACGAAGCCGGGCTGGATGCTCAGGGGCCGCAGGGCGTCCGGCGCCCGGCCCCCGGCGCGCCCGGCGCTCACGTCGCCGCCGCCACGGGCAGGCGGGCGCGCTCGACGGCGCCCACGGGCAGCTGCAGCACCCGGGTGGCCATGGCCCTGAAGCGCTCGGGCTCCCCCGTGCACAGGAACCGGTAGTCGCCCTCCTCGCTCCCCTGGCGGGCGAGCCCGCGCGCGGCCAGCGCATGCTCCACGCGCCGGGCGACGCCCTGGCCCGCGCTGACGAGCCGCACCCCGGGGCCCAGCAGGCGCTGGAGCAGCGGACGCACGAGGGGGTAGTGCGTGCAGCCGAGCACGACGGTGTCGACCCCGGCCTTGCGAAGGTCCCGGCAGTAGCCGCGGGCCAGCGTGACGACGTCCTCGGTCACCGGCGCGTCGCTCTGGATCACGGCCGAGAGGTCGGGGCAGGGGACGCTGAGCAGGCGCACGAGCGGGTCGGCGGCGCGGAGGGCCCCCTCGAAGGCGCCGCTCGCCACGGTCGCCGGGGTGGCGAGCAGGCCCACCCGCCCGTTGTGGGTTGCCTGCGCCGCGAGCTGGGCGGCCGGGGCGATGACGCCGACGACGTCGACCTCCTCGCCGACGTGCTCGCGCAGCGTCTCGAGGGCCGCCGCGGTGGCCGAGTTGCAGGCGATGACGATGACCTTCGCGCCCCTTTCGAGCAGCGCGTCGGCGATCTCGAGCGCGAACGCGCGCAGCTCGCCCGGCGAGCGGTCGCCGTAGGGGAAGCGCGCGTCGTCGCCGAGGTAGAGGTAGTCCTCCTGCGGGAGCGACACGAGGAGCTCGTGCAGGACGGTGAGCCCGCCCACGCCCGAGTCGAACACGGCCACGGGACGGGCGCGCGGGTCGGGGGGCGCGAGGGCCGGCACGCCGGGCATGTTCCCAGACGCCCCCTCGACCCGCGCCCCGGTCACCCGCGGGGCTTCACGACGTTCATCGCCTCCTTCAGCTTCTTCGTGATGAGCTCGGCGATGCCCGCGTCCTTGCTCTTGGCCACGGCGGCCACGACGGCGGTGAGCAGGGTCGCGAGCAGGAGCAGCAGGCCGACGTACTCGACGGTGCCCTGCCCGGACTGGGCGCGCAGGGCCCAGGCGACGCGGGCGTGCAGCCGGCCCAGGGTCTCGTACAGCAAGGGGACCTCCTCGGTGGGATGTGGGACGCGGATGCTCGGCCCGAGGAGGTCACGGGGCCACGCGCGAGCGTTGCGATATCGTCGCGACGCGGCCCGTGTTGTCGCGCATCTTCAGTCGGCGCGCCCGCCCGGGAGCCGAGCCCCCGGCCGTGGCGCCGGTCGCCCCCACCGCCGAGGCGACGGTGGTCCTCCCGCCG
>JALYMR010000311.1 GCA_030773615.1 Actinomycetota bacterium | reverse complement strand
CCCCTCGAGCAGGGCGGCGCGCAGCGCGGCGGCCGGACGGGCGCGGCGCGGGCCGCGAGGGGCAGGGGAGGTCGGCGGGGGCGGGTGCCGGGGCGGGGCGACGCTCATGCGACGAGCTGGCCGCCGTCCAGGCGCAGGGTGCGGTCGGCCGCCTCGGTGGCGGCCGTCTCGTGGGTGACGAGCACGACGGCGCGCCCCTCGTCGGCCACGTCGCGCAGGAGCTCGAGGACGGCCGCGCCGGCCTGGGGGTCGAGGTTGCCGGTGGGCTCGTCGGCGAGCACGACGGCCGGGTCGTTGACCAGCGCGCGGGCGACGGCCAGGCGCTGCTGCTCGCCCCCCGAGAGCTCGTGGGGCAGGCGCTCGGCCGCGTCGGAGAGCCCGAGGCGCTCGACGAGGGCCCTGCCCCGGGCCCCGGCCCCGCGCGGCGCGTCGGGCAGCCGCGCGGCGAGGGCGACGTTCTCGGCGCCGGTGAGCTCGGGCACGAGGTGGAAGAACTGGAACACGAACCCGACGGCCCGGGCGCGCAGGCGGGCGAGCTCGCGCTCCGGGCGGCCGTCCACCCGCTCGCCTGCGAGCTCGATGGTCCCCGCCTCGGCCCGGTCGAGCCCGCCCAGGAGGTGCAGGAGGGTCGACTTCCCCGATCCGGAGCGCCCCACGACGGCCACGAGCTCCCCGCCGTGCACGTCGAGCGCGGCGCCGTCCAGGATCCGTCGGGCCGCGCGTCCCCGCCCGTGCGTCTTCACCAGGCCGCGGGCCGAGATCACCGCCATCTCCCCCTCAGGCTAGGGGCGTCGCCCACCCCCGGGGCGCCACGGGGAGGAGCCGCGCGGGCGACGTCGAAGGCGTCCCCCCGGACCATGGCCGTCGCCCCCTCCACCCGCAAGCGCCGTCCCCGCGCGCGCCGCAGCCTGCTCAGCACGCTGCGCCTCCCCGCCTTCGAGCAGCGTCACGCCGACCTCCTCGGCCTGGCCCTCGTGGCCCTCGGCGCCTTCCTCGCCTTCCTGCTCTGGCTCGGGTGGGAGGGCGGGGCCGCGGGCGACGCCCTGGTGGAGGGACTGCGCGACCTCGTGGGCCGCGTCGCGTACGCGGCCCCCCTGGCCGTGATCGCCGTCGGCGCGCTCCTCGTGCTGCGCCCCGTGCTCCCCGCCGTGCGTCCCTTCCGGGCCGGCGGGCTGTGCCTCCTGCTCGCCACGACCCTGGGCTTCAGCGCCGGCACGCTCGGCCTCGGGCCGGGGGAGGGTGGCCTCGTCGGCGACGCCCTGCTCGAGGTCGTCGCCACCGCCGTCGGGCGCCTCGGGGCGCACATGCTCGCGCTCTTCTGCGCCGTGGCCGGCGTCCTGCTGCTCACGGGCGCGACGGTCGCCGGCGTCCTGCGGGCGACGGGCTCCGGCGTGGCCGACACGACCCGGGTCCTGCGCGCCGCGGCGCCCACCGTCTCGCGTCCCCGGCCGCGGACGACGGGGGCGAAGCGCGCGCCGCAGCGCGCCGCGGACGCCGAGCCGGAGCCGCAGCCCATCCTCGTCGCCCCGCCCGAGCCGGAGCCGGAGCCGGAGCTCGAGGCGGAGCCCGAGCCCGAGCCCGAGCCGGAGCCGGAGCTCGCGGCGGAGCCCGAGCTCGCGCCGGACCCCGAGCCCGAGGCCGAGCCCCTCGCGGTCGGCCCCGCCGACCTCACTCCCCAGGGCCGCCTGCGCGCGAGCGTCACCGACGACCCGGCGTTCGCCTGGCGCACCCCGCCCTCGACGCTCCTGCGGCGCTCGACCCCGGACCAGGCGCGTCCCGACACCGCGGGCCAGGAGCGGGTGAAGGCCGCGCTGCTCGAGGCCCTCGCCCACTTCGGCGTGCAGGCCCAGATCGTCGGCACGGTGACGGGCCCCCACATCACCCGGTACGAGCTGCGCCTGGCGCCCGGCGTGAAGATGTCGAAGGTCGCGAACCTCAAGGACGACCTCGCGTACGCGCTCGCCGCGACGGACATCCGGATCCTCGCCCCGATCCCCGGCAAGACGGCGGTGGGAGTCGAGGTCCCGAACCAGCGCCGGCGCATCGTGCACCTGGGCGACGTCCTGGGCGAGCCTCCCGCGGGCTGGTCGCCGCTCGCCGTATGGCTCGGCAAGGACATCGCGGGCAAGCCCGTGGGCGCGGACCTGGCGAAGATGCCGCATCTCCTCGTGGCGGGCACGACGGGCGCCGGCAAGTCGGGGGCGATCAACGCCATGCTCGCCAGCGTGCTCCTGCACGCCACGCCGCACGAGGTCCGCCTCGTGCTCGTCGACCCCAAGCAGGTCGAGCTCAACCACTACGAGTCGATCCCGCACCTGCTGACCCCGGTGATCACGAGCCCGCGCATGGCGGCGAACGCCCTGCAGAACCTCGTGCGGGAGATGGAGCAGCGCTACTCCGTCATGTCGCTGTCGCGCACCCGCAGCCTCCCCGAGCTCAACCGGGTGCGCGCCGAGCGCGGGGACGTCGCCCTGCCCTACGTGCTCTGCGTCATCGACGAGCTCGCCGACCTCATGATGGTCGCGCCCGCCGACGTCGAGGACTCGATCATCCGCCTGGCCCAGAAGGCGCGCGCGGTGGGCATCCACCTCGTGCTGGCCACCCAGTCGCCCCGGGTCGACGTCATCACCGGCATGATCAAGGCCAACGTCCCCAGCCGCATCGCCTTCGCCGTCTCGAGTCAGACCGACTCGCGGGTGATCCTCGACCAGAACGGCGCGGAGTCCCTGCTCGGCCAAGGCGACATGCTCTTCTCGCCCGTGGGCTCCTCCCGCCTTCAGCGCATCCAGGGGGCCTACGTCGACGAGGACCAGATCGCGGCGATCACGGACGCCTGGCGGCGGCAGGGCGAGCCCGAGCTCCGCGAGGACCTGCTCGACGAGGTCGAGGGCGAGGAGACGCCGGCCGCCGAGGACGACGACCTCTTCGACCCCGACGAGGACCCGCTGCTCGACGACGCGATCCGCCTGGTGGCGGAGATGCAGACGGCCTCGACCTCCATGCTCCAGCGTCGCCTGCGCCTGGGCTACACCCGCGCCGGACGGCTCATCGACATGCTCGAGCGCCGCGGGGTGATCAGCGGCTACGAGGGCTCCAAGCCGCGCCAGGTCCTCGTGGGCGAGGGCGACGTGGAGCGCATCATCGCCGCGCTGCACGAGCGCGACGGCGGCGAGCCCGCCCGCCCGGCCGAGGAGGCGCCCGACGCGGGCGCGGCGACGGCACCGTCCGGTGGGGACGGCCCCGTGATCTAGCCTCTGCCCCGGCGATGGCGGAGATCGGGGCGAGCCTGCGCGAGGCGCGGATGCGGCAGCGCATCGACCTCGCGCAGATGGAGGCGGAGACGAAGATCCGCGCGAAGTACCTGCGGGCCCTCGAGAACGAGGAGTGGCACGTCCTGCCCGGGCCCGCCTACGTGAAGACGTTCCTGCGCGCGTACGCCGACCGGCTGGGCCTCGACGGTCGCCTGCTCGTCGAGGAGTACAAGCTGGCCCACGACCGGCTCTCCGACACCGAGCTTCGCCCGATCTCCTCGCGCGCGGGCGCGCGGGCCCGCACGCGCCGCCCGCCGCGCACGATCCCCCGCGCGTGGATCGTCGGCATCGTCGTCCTCGCGCTCGTCGCCGCCCTCTACGCCCTCGGGCGCACCGCCGAGGACGACGGCGGCGCGGGCACGACCGGCGACCCGGGACGCGCGCTGGACGCGGG
>JALYMR010000310.1 GCA_030773615.1 Actinomycetota bacterium | reverse complement strand
GCCTGGCGGGCGGTCGCGGCGCCGATGCCGGTCGAGGCTCCGGTGATGAGGAAGACGGGGTCGGCCATGGGCGGCGCTCCTAGAGTCGTGGTCGATGCTCAGCGACAGGGCGCGCATCTTCGTGCAGGGTGGCCGGGGCGGGGACGGCTCGCTCAGCTTCCGCCGCGAGGCGCACGTCCCCCGCGGCGGTCCCGACGGCGGCGACGGCGGCCCCGGGGGCTCGGTCGTCCTCGTGTGCGACGACGCGCTGCGCGACCTGCAGGCCTTTCGCCGCCGCTCGCACTTCAAGGCGCCCCGGGGCACGCACGGGCAGGGCTCGAACCGCCACGGCGCCGCGGGGGACGACCTCGAGGTGCCGGTGGCGCCGGGCACCCAGGTCACGGTCCAGGACGGCGTCGTGCACGACCTCGTCGTCCCGGGCCAGCACGTCGTCGTCGCCCGCGGCGGCCCGGGCGGGCGCGGCAACCGGCGCTTCGCGAGCGCCATCCGCCAGGCGCCGCGCTTCGCTGAGCGCGGGCTCGCCGGCGAGGAGGCGTGGATCGCGCTGCGGCTGAAGCTGCTCGCCGACGTGGGCCTCGTCGGGCTGCCCAACGCCGGCAAGAGCTCCCTGCTCGGGCGGCTGACCCGCGCCGCCCCGCGGGTCGCCGACTACCCCTTCACCACGCTCGAGCCCGTGCTCGGCACCCTCGACCTCGGTGAGCGCCAGCTCGTGCTCGCCGACATCCCCGGCCTCATCGAGGGCGCGAGCGAGGGGGCCGGGCTCGGCCACGAGTTCCTGGCCCACGTCGAGCGCTGCCGGACGCTCGTGCACGTGCTCGAGCTCGCGCCGCTCGACGGGACCGACCCCGTGGCCAACCACGCCGTCGTGGAGGCGGAGCTCGCCGCCCACGACGCGCGCCTCGCCGCGCTGCCGCGCGTCCTCGCCCTCTCGAAGGCCGACCTCGTGCCCGCGGAGGAGGCCGAGGCGGCAGCCCGCGCGTGGCGCGAGCGGCTGGGGGAGGGGACGCCGGTCCTCGTCACCTCGAGCGCCACCCGGCAGGGGCTCGACGAGCTGTCCGCCCTCCTGCACCACCGCGTGCCCGTGGCGGCGCCGGCCGCGACGCCGGCCGACCCCGAGGAGGCGCTCGCCGAGCACCGGGTGTTCCGCCCCGTCGACGAGGAGGGCTTCCGGGTCGAGCGGCTCGGGCGGGGCGCCTTCCGCGTCGCGGGCCCGCCCGTGGAGCGTCTCGTGGCCCGGCACGACCTCGACAACGACGAGGCGCTCGCCCACGTGGAGGGCCGACTCGCCCGCATGGGGGTGCTCCGCGCGCTCGAGGACGCCGGCTTCGAGCCGGGCGACGACGTCGAGATCGCCGGCGTGGCCTTCGAGCTGCATCCCGGCTAGGGGCATGGCCCGCGTCGTCGTGAAGTTCGGCTCCTCCGTCGTCGCCCACGACGACGGCGCCCTGCGCGCCGACGTGCTCGCCGACGCGTGCGACGAGGTCGCCGCGCGCTGGGACCGCGGCGACGAGGTCGTCGTGGTGACGAGCGGGGCGATCGCCCGGGGGATGGCGGTCATGGACCTCCCGGTGCGGCCCGTGGCCATCGAGGACCTCCAGGCGGCGAGCGCGGTGGGGCAGGGCAAGCTCTTCCGCGTCTACGACGAGCTCCTGCGCGCGCGCGGACTCGAGAGCGCGCAGGTCCTGCTCACCTTCTTCGACCTGAGCGCGCGGACGCACTACCTCAACGCCCGGCGCACCCTGCGCCGCCTGCTCGAGTGGCGCGTCGTGCCCGTGATCAACGAGAACGACACGACGACCACGGACGAGATCTCCTTCGGCGACAACGATTTCCTGGCCGCCCAGGTGGCCATCCTCATCGGCGCCGACCGGCTCGTGCTGCTCACGAACACGGGCGGGCTGTACACGGCCAACCCGGCCGTCGACCCGGGCGCGGTGCTCCTGCACGAGGTCGACGACGTCGACGCGCTCGACGGTGTGCGCATCGGTCACGAGACCTCGCCCCTCGGCTCGGGCGGCATGCGCTCGAAGGTCGTCGCCGCGGAGATGGCCACCGCGGCGGGGATCCCCACCGTGATCTGCTCGGGGCTCGAGCCCGGCGCGCTGGCCGCGGCGCTCGACGGCCGGCCGGTGGGGACGCGCTTCGCCCCCCGGCGCGCGCGCTACTCGTCGTTCAAGCTGTGGCTGAAGTACGCGAAGCCGTCGCGGGGGACGGTGCGCGTGGACGCGGGCGCGGCGCGGGCGCTGCGCGAGGGCGGCACCTCGCTGCTGCCGGTCGGCGTCGTCGACGTCGAGGGGCGCTTCGACGCCGGGGACGCGGTGGAGGTCGCCCACGACCGGGTCGTGATCGGCAAGGGCATCTCGAACTACGCGGCCGAGGAGCTGCGGCGGGTCAGCGGGCTGAAGTCGACCGAGGTGCGGGCCGTGCTCCCCCGGGCGACGCCGGAGGCCGTGCACCGCGACTACTTCGTGCTGGCCTAGGGCCGCTGGCGTACCCTCCCGGCATGGCCACGGCCACCCGCACCGTCGCCGACGTCTGCCTCGCAGCGCGCGCGGCCACGCGCGCACTCGCCGCGCTGCCGACCGACGTGAAGGACGCCGCGCTGGGCGCGGTGGCCGACGCCCTCGTCGCCCGCACGGAGGAGATCCTCGCCGCGAACGCCGAGGACCTGCGCGCGGGCGAGCAGGCCGGGCTGACGCCGGCGCTGCTCGACCGGCTCGCGCTCGACCCCGGGC
>JALYMR010000309.1 GCA_030773615.1 Actinomycetota bacterium | reverse complement strand
CTGGCCGCCGCGGCGGGCGCGCTCCTCGCGCTCGTCGTCCGCGGCCGCTCGCTCGCCCTCGACCTGCTCCTCGCGGCCACCCTCACCGGCGGGCTCGCCCTCGCCGTGGCCGCCCTCGCGCAGGCCGCCGGGCTCGGCCCCCCACGCGGGCTCGTGGCGGGCGCGGCGGCCTGCGCGCTGCTCGCCGCGGCCGCCGCAACCGCGGGCCGCCGCTGATCCCCTTGCGCCTACGATGCCCCTGGCGATGAGCGTGCTGCGCAACCTTGAGCGGACGATCGCGGGCTTCGTCGAGGGCACGTTCGGCCGCGTCTTCCGCACGGAGGTGCGGCCCGTCGAGCTCGCGCGCAAGCTCGCGCGGGAGATGGACGAGCACCGCACGGCCTCCGTCGCCCGCACCTACGTGCCCAACGAGTACGTCGTGTGGCTGTCGGCGCAGGACCGGACGCGCTACGAGGGGATGGAGCGCGAGGTGGGCGACGAGCTCTCGGCCTACCTGCTCGAGCACGCGCGGCGGGAGCGCTACGTGCTGGTGTCGCGTCCGACCATCGTGTTCCGCACGGACGAGCGCCTCCAGCTCGGGGAGTTCGGCATCCAGGCCCGGCTCGTGCGTCCCGACGCCGGGGACCGCGGACCGGCGGTGCAGGCCCAGCACGGCCGCACCATGGTCTACTCGACCGCCGAGCGCCTGCGCGCGCCCGTCGACGCCGTCCAGGGCCCCGCCCACGGTCGCGCGTTCCTCGTCGCCGGGGGCCGCCGCCACGCCGTGCCGCGGACGGGGGGCACGATCGGCCGCAGCCGCGAGTGCGACGTCGTGCTCGACGACGTGAACGTGTCGCGGCAGCACGCGGAGGTCCGCCCCGGCCGCGAGGCGGGGGCGTGGACGGTCACCGACCTCGGGTCGACGAACGGCACCCGCGTCAACGGCCAGCCCGTGCGCGGAGCGCATCCCCTGCGCCCCGGCGACCGCCTCGAGCTGGGCACGGCCGACGTCGCCTTCGACCTGGAGTAGCGGTGCAGCTCGAGCCGGTCGCCTTCGGGTTGAAGTTCGCCTTCCTCGCCATCCTCTACCTGTTCCTGTTCTGGGTCGCGCGCAACGCGCTGCGCGACCTGCGGGGCGAGGGCCCGCGGGGCCGGGGCCGGGCCGTCGCCGCCCCGGACGCCACCTCCCTGCACGCCGTGGGGGGCGTCGACGGGAACCTCCAGCCCCGGCTCGTCGTGCAGTCCGTGCCCGGGCACCAAGCCGGCATGGAGTACGACGTGCAGGGCGGCGCGACCCTGGGCCGGGGCGACGTCGAGATCCACCTCGAGGACGCCTTCGCCTCCTCGCGTCACGCGCGCCTCGTGCCCCAGGGCGGTGCGGTCGTGCTCGAGGACCTCGGCTCGACGAACGGGACGTTCCTCAACGAGGAGCTCCTCGAGGGCCCGCGGCCGCTGCGCCCCGGCGACCGCATCCGCATCGGCGACAGCACGTTCACCTTCGAGGCGTGACCCCCGTGCTCCGCGTCGCCGAGTTCGAGGCCCTCTCCGACACCGGGCGCCAGCGGCGCCACAACGAGGACCGCTACTACGCGCGCTCCCCCGTCTTCGCGGTGGCCGACGGGATGGGGGGCGCCCAGGCCGGCGAGGTCGCCTCGACCGCGGCGGTCGACACCCTCGCCCGCGGCGTCCCCGACGGCCCGGGCAGCGCGGAGGAGCGGCTCGCCGAGGCGGTGCGCCGGGCGAACGAGCGCATCCACGCGATGGCGCGCGAGGACGAGGGCCGGGCGGGGATGGGGACGACGATGACCGCCGCGCACGTCGGCGAGACCGACGTGGCCCTCGCCCACGTCGGCGACTCGCGCGCCTACCGGCTGCGCGAGGACAACCTCGAGCGGCTCACGGAGGACCACTCCCTCGTGGAGGAGATGCGCCGCCGGGGCCAGCTCACCGCCGAGGAGGCCGACGAGCACCCGCAGCGCTCGATCATCACCCGCGCCCTGGGCCCCGAGCCCGCGGTCAGGGTCGACACGAGCTCGTGGCGGGCGCTGCCGGGCGACGTCTACCTCCTGTGCAGCGACGGCCTGACCTCGATGGTGGGCGAGGCGCGCATCGGGGAGGTCCTGCGCTCCGCGCGCTCCCTGCGCGAGGCGGGCGAGCGGCTGATCACCGAGGCGAACGCCGCCGGCGGGCGCGACAACATCACCGTCGTGCTCTTCCGCCTCGAGGAGGTCACGCGCGCCGGCGCGGCGGACGACGAGCAGCCCACCGCGAGCCACGAGCCCGTCACCCCCGAGCACGCGACCGTGGAGCACGGGGCGCAGGCCACGAGGGTGCGTCCGTCGGCGACGGCGGCACGACGGGCGCAGAGCGCGACCCGCGCGCCTCGCGCGCGCCGGCGGGGACTCGCCCTCGCCCTGACCGGGTTCCTCCTCGTGCCGCTGCTGCTCGGCGCGTACATCGCCGTCCAGGCCGTCTACTTCGTGGGCGCTGACCCCAGCGGCTTCATCGCCCTCTACCGCGGGCTGCCCTACGAGCTGCCGCTCGGCGTCAACCTCTACGAGCGCACGTACCTCTCGGGGGTGCGCGCCGATGCCCTGCCCCCCGCCCGCCGCGAGCGCCTGCTCGACCACCAGCTGCGCTCGAAGGACAGCGCGACGCTCGTCCTGCGCGACCTCGAGCGCGGTCAGGCCCAGGCGGTGGGCCGGTGAGCGAGCGCAACCGCGAGCTGCTCGCGCTCTTCCCCGCCGCGCTGCTCGTCACCGCGGGCTTCACCGCGCTCCTCGTCCAGCGCGAGGACGCGCTCTCGGACGCGTCGCTGCTCATCGGGGCGGTCTTCTTCGGGCTGTGCGTCGCCGTGCACCTCGTCCTGCGGCTCACCCTGCGCGACGCGGACCCCTACCTCTTCCCGCTCGTCGCCCTGCTCGCCTGCTTCGGGCTCGTCGTCATCTACCGCCTCGACGAGGAGCTCGCGCGCGAGCAGGCCCAGTGGTTCGTCGTCGGCCTCGTCGTCTTCGCGGCGACGATCGTCGCGCTGCGACGCGACGTGCGCGTGCTCGAGCGCTATCGCTACGTCATCGCCTCCGCGGGGATCCTGCTGCTCCTGCTGCCCCGGCTGAGCCCGCCGGTCAACGGCGCGTACCTCGCCTTCCGGGTCGGGCCCGTCTCCTTCCAGCCCGCCGAGCTCGCGAAGATCGCGATCGTCGTGTTCCTCGCGGCGTACCTGCGCGACAACCGCCAGGTGCTCGTCGTGGGCGCCCGGCGCTTCCTCGGGCTCACCCTGCCACCGCTCAAGCACCTCGGGCCGCTGCTGGCCGTGTGGGGCGCGGCGATGCTCATGCTCTTCGTCATCCAGGACATCGGCTCGTCGCTCATGTTCTTCGGCGCCTTCCTCGCCCTGCTCTACGTGGCCACGAGCCGGGTCTCGTTCGTGGTCATCGGCCTCGCCCTGTTCGCCGGCGGCGCCCGGCTGCTCTACCTCCTGCGCCCGACGATCGAGAACCGGGTGCAGGCCTGGCGCGACCCCCTGGACCCCGAGCTCTACGACCAGGTGGGCGGCAGCTACCAGCTCGCGCAGTCCCTGTTCGCGCAGGCCGACGGCGGGCTGCTGGGCGAGGGCTTCGGCCGGGCCATCATCGAGCTGCCCGGGGGCGGGACGATCCTGCCCGCCGCCCACACGGACTTCGTCTACGCGGTGATCGCCAACGAGCTCGGCCTCGTCGGGGCCTGCGCCGTCGTGCTCGTGTACCTGCTCGTGGTCGAGCGCGGCCTGAAGACCGCGCTGCTCGCCCAGGACGCCTTCGAGAAGCTCCTGGCCGCCGGGCTCACCGCGGTGTTCGCGCTCCAGGTGTTCGTCATCGTCGGCGGGGTCGTGCGCCTCATCCCCCTCACCGGCGTGACGCTGCCCTTCGTCTCCTACGGCGGGTCGTCCATCGTGGCCAACTTCCTGCTTCTCGCGCTCCTCCTGCTCGTGAGCGACCGGGCGCGCCGCGCCGCGAAGGAGGGCGCGCCGTGAACGCCCAGATCATGCGCCTGTTCGTCGTCGTGCTCGTGCTCTTCGGCGGGCTCGTGGCCTTCACGACCCGGTGGACCGTGTTCGAGGCCGAGGCGCTCCAGGAGTCCGAGCTCAACCGGCGCGACGTCATCCGCGAGCTGCGCGTGCGCCGCGGCGCGCTGCGCGCGGCCGACGGGACGCTGCTCGCGCGCTCGGTGCCCGCCGACTCGGGCACCTTCCGCCGCGTCTACACGCCCGCCGCGCGCGACGTCTCCCACGTCGTGGGCTACTCCTTCCCCGCCCCGGGGCGCGCGAGCCTCGAGCGGTCGCGCAACGCGGCGCTCATGGGCGCCGCCGACCCGCTCGACTCGCTGCTCGACGAGGTGCGCGGCCGGGCCGACCAGGGCGACGACGTCGTCACGACGCTCGACCTGCGCGCCCAGCGCGCCGCCCTGGCGGCGCTGGGCGGCCGCCGGGGCGCGGTCGTCGCCCTCGAGCCGAGGACGGGCCGCGTCCGCGTCATGGCCAGCGTCCCGACCTTCGACCCCAACCAGATGAGCACGGAGGAGGGCCGGCGCGCGCTCAACAGCGACCCGGGCCGCCCGCTCATCAACCGGGCCACCCAGGACGCCGCCCCGCCGGGCTCGACGTTCAAGGTGGTCACCGCGGCCGCCGCGCTCGACTCGGGGCGCTACACGCCGGACACCATCGTCGACGGCTCGTCGCCCAAGCTCGTCGGGGGCGTGCCGCTGCGCAACTTCGGCGGGGTGGACTACGGCCCGATCCCGCTCACGACGGCGCTGACCCAGTCCGTCAACACGGTGTGGGCCGACGTCGCGCTGCGCCTGGGGCGCGAGACGATGGGCGACTACATGCGCCGCTTCGGGTTCGGCACCGACCCGCCCGCCGACCTGCCCGACGTCCAGCTCATCCCCAGTGGCGTGTTCCGCAACGGGCGCCCCCTCCCGGTCACGGACCCGCGCGTCGACATCGGGCGGGTGGCCATCGGCCAGGAGCGCCTGCTCGCCACCCCGCTGCAGATGGCCATGGTCGCCGCGGCCGTGGCCAACCGCGGCCAGCTCATGGCCCCGACCCTGACCCAGCGGATCGTCGACCGGCGCGGGCGCACCCTCGAGCGGGTGGAGCCGCGGGGCTACCGCGACGCGATGTCCCCCCGCGCGGCCGAGCGCCTCGCGGCCATGATGGCCGACGTCGTGCGCGAAGGGACGGGCACGGCCGCGGCGCTCGAGGGCGTCGACGTGGCCGGCAAGACGGGCACGGCCGAGCTCGTGCCCGCGCAGGACATCGCCCGGCCCTGGTTCATCGCCTTCGCCCCCGTGGAGCGCCCGCGCATCGCGGTCGCGGTCACGATCGAGCGCACGGTGGGGGGCACGGGCGGCGTGACCGCGGCGCCCATCGCGAAGCAGGTCATGCAGGAGCTCCTGCGGTGAGCGCGGTCCCCGGGCAGCTCGTCGACGGTCGCTACGAGGTGGTCGAGCGCGTGGGCACGGGCGGCATGGCCGACGTGTTCCGGGCCGATGACCGTCAGCTCGGCCGGCCCGTCGCCCTGAAGCTCCTGCACCCGCGCTTCGCCGAGGACGCCCACTTCGTGGAGCGCTTCCGCCGGGAAGCGTCCGCCGCGGCGGGCCTGTCGCACCCCAACGTTGTCGGGGTCTACGACCGGGGGGAGTGGGAGGGGCGCCCGTACATCGCGATGGAGTACATGCCCGGGCGCACGCTCAAGGACCTCGTGGACGAGCAGGGCCAGCTGCCCGTGCCCCTGGCCATCGAGCTGACCGTCCAGGTCCTGCGCGCCGCCCGCTTCGCGCACCGCAAGGGGATCATCCACCGCGACCTCAAGCCCCACAACGTCATGGTCGACGAGGAGGGGCGCGCGAAGGTCACCGACTTCGGGATCGCCCGGGCGGGCGCCTCGGACATGACCCAGACGGGCTCCCTGCTCGGCACGGCGCAGTACCTCGCGCCCGAGCAGGCCCAGGGCGAGCGCGTCACCCCCGCCACCGATCTCTACAGCGTCGGCGTGCTGCTCTACGAGCTCCTCACGGGCCGCGTGCCCTTCGAGGCGGAGTCGCCGGTCACGGTCGCGCTCAAGCACGTCTCGGAGCCCCCGGTCCCCCCGAGCCGCCTCAACCCCGCCGTGCCGCCCGAGCTCGACGCCGTGGTCCTGCGCGCCCTGGCCAAGGACCCGGCCGCGCGCTTCGCGGATGCCGACGCCTTCATCGCCGCGCTCGAGGGCGTGCGGGCGGGCGGGCCGGTGAGCGCGGGCGTCGTCGAGGAGGTCGTCGAGGCCCCCCCGGTCGACGAGCCCCGGCGCCGCTGGCCATGGCTGGTGCTCGCCGCTCTCGCGCTCGCCGGCCTGGTCGCCGCCGCCCTGCTGCTCACCCGCGACCCCGAGCGCGTCCGCGTGCCCTCCGTCGTCGGCAGCAGCGTGGAGGAGGCGAGCGCGCGCCTGCGCGCCGCCGGCTTCGCGGTGGACAGCGACCGGCAGGCGTCGCGCCGTCCGCGGGGGCAGGTCATCCGCCAGGCGCCGCGCGCCGGGACGCGGCGCGAGGAGGGCTCGACGGTGCGGCTCGTCGTCTCCGCGGGGCCACCGAGCCGCGCGGTGCCCGACCTCGTCGGGCGTCCCCGGGCGGACGCGGAGCGACGCCTCGAGGACCTCGGCTTCACCGTCCGCGTGCACGAGCGCGCGAGCGAGAGCGTCGAGGTGGGCCGGGTCGTCTCGATCCGCCCCGCGCCCGGCACCCAGCTCGAGGTGGGCGAGGGGGTCCGGCTCGTCGTGTCGACCGGGCCGCCCCCCGTCGCCGTGCCCCGCGTCGTCGGGCTCCCCGAGGCCCAGGCCCGGGCGGCGCTCGAGGGCGCGGGGCTCGTGGTGGGCGAGGTCACCCCGGAGGAGAGCACGGAGGTCGATCCGGGCATCGTCCTGCGCCAGGGCTTCGAGGCGGGCGCGAGCGTGCGCCCGGGGACCGCGGTGGCGCTCGTCGTCGCCACCGAGCCCGAGCCGGTCGAGGTCCCGGAGGTCGAGGGCCGCACGCTCGCCGCCGCCCGCCGGGCGCTGACCGCGCGCGGGCTCGAGGTCGCCGTGGAGCGCATCCCGGTGACCGACCCGGCCCTCGACGGGCGCGTCGTGGAGCAGGACCCGGCCGGCGGCGACCAGCTCGAGCCCGGGGGCTCCGTGACGCTGACCGTGGGTCGCTTCGACGAGGGGGCCGCCGAGCCCGACGGCGGCCCGGACCCGGGCTCGGAGGAGGGCGGGCAGCCCGAGGCAACCGAGGGGACCGAGGGGACCGAGGGGACCGACCCGGGGGCGGAGCCCCAGCCGTGAGGGTCGCGGTCCTCGCCGGCGGACGGTCGTCGGAGCACGACGTCTCCCTGGCCAGCGCCGCGAACGTCGCGGTCGCGCTCGGGGCGGCGGGGCACGAGGTGGTCGAGGTGCGCTGCGAGCGCGACGGGCGGTGGACGAGCGGGGGCGAGGAGCTCGCGCTGCGCGCGGGCGGCGGGCTGCTCGGGGTCGACGTCGCCTTCCCCGTGCTCCACGGGCCGTTCGGCGAGGACGGCACGGTGCAGGGCCTGCTCGAGCTGCTCGACGTGCCCTACGTGGGCTCGGGCGTGCTCGCCTCCTCGCTGTGCATGGACAAGCTGCTGTTCAAGGACGTCCTGGCCGCCGCCGGGCTGCCCCAGGTGCGCTACGCCGGGGTCGAGGACCCGGCCTTCCGGGCCGACCGGGCCGCGGCGCTGGCCGCGCTCGAGCCGCTCGGCCTGCCCGTGTTCGTGAAGCCCGCCCGGCTGGGCTCGTCGGTGGGCATCGCGAAGGTGGTCGACCGCGACGCGCTCGTGCCCGCGCTCGAGGGCGCGCTCGCCCACGACCCGCGGGTGATCGTGGAGGCCATGAGCGCCGGCGTCGAGGTGGAGTGCTCCGTGCTCGGGGGCGAGGCCAGCGAGCCCGGGGAGGTCGTCCTGCTCGGCGCGGAGTGGTACGACTACACGGCGAAGTACGAGCCGGGCGGGATGGAGCTGCGCGTCCCCGCGGGCATCTCGGCCCGGGCCCGCGACCGGGTGCGCGAGCTCGCCGCCGACGTCTTCGCCCGCACGGGCTGCGACGGCCTGGCCCGGGTCGACTTCTTCGTGGAGGGCGAGCGGGTGCTCGTCAACGAGCTCAACACGATGCCCGGGCAGACCGAGACGTCGGCCTACGGCAAGCTGTGGGAGGCAAGCGGCGTGCCCTACCCGCGCGTGGTGGACCGCCTGTGCGCACTCGCCGCCGAGCGCTTCGCGCGCGGGCGGCGCTACCGCTTCTGACGGGCGAAGAGCACGACCTCGCCGAGTCTTGCGGCGTCCTCCCCGTCAGGGAGCGCCTCGATCCAGGTCAGGTAGTAGCGGAAGCGGCGCCCGTCCGTGTCGAACGCCACCCGCTCGCGCCGCCCCGCGCCGTCGATGTCGGCGACGCGCCGCCACCCGTCGGGGAACGTGCCGACCTGGTTCGACGCGTAGATCGCCCCCGACCACCCGGGGGTCGCGCTGGCCACCTCGAGGCCGGTGGCGGCCACGCCCGGCCTGGCGTCGACGTAGATCCCCACCCCGGGCTTCTGCTGGGACAGCGCGCTGCGGTAGGTCTCCGTCGACCAGAACGTCCCCCGGTCGCCGTCGATCACGTTGTCGGCCTCGTCGCCGTGCTCGCGCTCGTCGCCGAAGGGGTCGTAGTCCTGCGCGGCGCGCTGGGGCACGCGCACGAGCGCGGCTCCCGCCGGCGGCTCCACGTCGCGCGGCGGGCTCACGCCGCGCTGCGCGCGGTCCACGCCGAGCACGATGACGGCCACCGCGGCGGCCGTGCCCACCAGGGCCATGAGCGCCAGCACCGCGGCCGGCGGCCGGCGCAGGCGCAGGGGCAGCCGGCGCCGGGCGCGGGGCGGGAGCGTGCGGATGACCGCCTCGGCCTCCCCGGTGATCTGCCCGCCACGAGCGCTCTCGATGGCCAGGACGTCCTCGAGGTCGGCGATGAGGCCCGGCGCGTCGGGGTAGCGCACGGCGAGGTCCTTCGCCGTCGCGCGGTCGAGCACGGCGGCTAGCGCGGCGGAGACCTCCGGCCGCCGGGCCTGGAGGTCGGGGACCTCCTCGCGGACGTGGCGCATCGCCACCGCGACCTGGTTCTCGCCGTGGAAGGGCACGTCGCCCACGAGCATCTCGTAGAGGACGACGCCGAGCGAGTAGAGGTCGCTCTGCCCGGTGACGGGATGGCCGAGCGCCTGCTCGGGCGAGACGTAGTCCGTCGTGCCCAGCACGCGCCCGTCCGCGGTGAGGCCGACGTCGTCGAGCGACCGGGCGATGCCGAAGTCGGTGACCTTCGCCGAGCCCTCGAGGTCGATGAGGACGTTCTGCGGCTTGACGTCGCGGTGGACGATGTTGCGCTCGTGGGCGGCGTCGAGCGCCCGCGCGATCTCGATCGCGTAGGCGATCGCCTCCGGGACGGGGAGGCGGCCCAGGCGGCGGATGCGGGCCTTGAGCGTCTCGCCCTCGACGTACTCGAAGACGATGTAGGGCGCCGGGCGCGAGGGGTCGCCGTCCTCGCCGGCGTCGATGACCTGGACGATGTGGGGGTGGTTCAGGCGGGCGACGGCGCGCGCCTCGCGCCGGAAGCGCTCGAGCTGCCCGCCGTCGCGCGCGATCTCGCGATGCATGAGCTTCACCGCGACCGCGCGCTCGAGCACGGTGTCGAGCGCCCGGTAGACCGTCGACATGCCGCCCGAGCCCAGCACGGCCTCGAGCCGGTACCGGCCGTCGACGAGCGTTCCCAGCGGCGAGCTCACGACCCCATTGTCATAGCGTGCGCCCGTGGTCGTCGAGGTCGCCGTGGTCACCGACCCGTGCTGTCCGTGGTCCTGGGGCGCGGAGCCCGCCCTGCGGCGCCTCGAGGCCCTGTTCTGCGACGAGGTGCGCCTCTCCTACGTCATGGGCGGGTTGGCGCGCGAGCTCGACCGCCCGCTCGAGACGCTGGCCCAGGTCCTCGACGCGACCGCGGCGAGCGGGATGCCCGCCGACCCGCGCCTGTGGCTCGAGCGCCCGCCGCGCAGCTCGTACCCCGCCTGCCTGGCGGTGAAGGCCGCGGCCGAGCAGGGGCTCGACGGCCCCTACCTGCGGCGCGCGCGCGAGGCCCTGCAGTGCGAGCGCAGGGCGCTCGACCACCCCGAGGCGCTCGTGGCCCTCGCCCGGGAGGTCCCCGGGCTCGACGCGGCGCGCTTCGCCGTCGACGTGCGCTCGAACGCGATCGTGGAGGCCTTCGGCGCGGACCTCGAGCGCGCCCGGCCCGGTGGGCAGCGCCTGCCCTTCCCGTGCTTCGCGGTGGCGTGTGCGCCGGTCGAGGCCGACGGTCTCCAGGCC
>JALYMR010000308.1 GCA_030773615.1 Actinomycetota bacterium | reverse complement strand
GGCGGCGGCCGGTGCCGAGGCCGCCGGGATCGACGGCGACGATGCCGAGGGCGCCGACGACGAGAGCGCCGCTCCGCGTCGTCGTCGCGGGCGCCGTGGGGGGCGTGCGCGGCGGACGCGCACGGCGGCCACCACCTTCGAGGGCACCTTCGACCACGGCGAGGAGGGCTACGGCCTGTGGCTCGACCCGGCGGTGGCCGACAGCGCCGTCTACGCCGAGCACTGGGCCGGGCACCGGCCGGTCGAGGTGACGGTCGAGGAGGACCAGATCGTCATCCGGCGCTCGGGACCTGGCGTCGAGGACGCCGAGGCCGCCGACGCGGTCGAGGACGACGAGGAGTAGCCCGGGGCCGCCTGCCGTCCCCCGAGGGGCACGGAGGGCGGGTGGACAGGTGATCGGCGCTCGCGGCCGGATCTTGAGCCGGGTCCGCAGCGCGACGATGAGCCCGGCATGCAGATCGACGCCTCCCTCGCCATGCAGGCCAAGTCGCTCGACGCGGCCCGCCGGTCCATGCAGGACGCGCAGGTCAAGGCGGCCTCCGCGCCGCCCTCCCCCGCCACGACCTCCGCCGTCGTCCTCAACCTCTCGGCCGCGGCCCAGCAGCTGCTGGTCAAGCCCTAGGGGACGACCCGCATGAAGGTCGACACCGCCCTCGCGGTGCAGGCGCTGGCCACGCCCGGCACGCCGCGCGACACCCTGCTCGCGCTGCGCTTCGGCGGTCTGCCCCCGCAGCCGGGGGCGAGCGCCGCCTCCGGCGCGCAGGTCAGCCTGTCGGCTGCCGCCCGGCGCCTGCTGGTCAACGCCGAGGCCTAGCCCAGGCGTCGCCCGCCGGCGTAGTCGCGCGCGCCGCGCACGTAGCGCGCGAAGGCGGCGTCGGCGACGACGCGCGGGTCCCAGGCCCACGGGTCCTCCGGCGCGACCCGCGCGGCGACGTCCGCGCACCAGTCCGTGCCCTGCTCGTAGAGGTCGGCGAGCTCGTCGGTGGTGAAGGCCCCGCCCAGGCGCCGGCGCAGCGTGGCCTCGATGGCGGCGACGACGCGGTCGAGGACGCCCAGCCGGTCGGGCGGGGCGGCCTCGAGACGGCGCTCGCCCTCCCGCCACTGGGCCAGGTCCGTCTCGAAGTCGGCCATGCCCCCGCCTTGCCCGCGGCGGGGCGTGCGCTCACGGTGCCTCAGCGCCGGGGCAGCCCGCGCACGACGTAGGCCCGCTCGTCGCGGCCGACCATGCCGCGCTCGCGGGCCTCGAGCTCGAGCGCCTCCGGGTCGCGCAGCTCGTCGCGGCGGGCGCGCAGCTCGGCGTTCTCCTGGCGCAGGGCGGCGACCTCGGCCTGCCGTGCCTTCGACTCGCGCCAGGTCGACCACCAGGAGGCCAGGGGGCTCACGTAGAGCAGGAGGATGACCGCGAGGACGAGTAGGAGCGCGAAGCGCCCGACGCGATCCCAGCGGATGCGGGCGGGAAGGGCCATCAGGGCGGCCTTCGCCGCATCGACGCCGAGCCCTTCCGCGAGTAGGAAGGAGGGCACGGTCGCGGGCCCCGGGGCGACCCGAGCCGTCCCCGGGTGCTCCGGGCTAGGGGCGGAAGGCGGTGCGTCCGGGGTAGACGGCGTCCTGGCCAAGCTGCTCCTCGATGCGCAGGAGCTGGTTGTACTTGGCCACCCGGTCGGATCGGGAGGGGGCGCCGGTTTTGATCTGGCCGCAGCCCGTGGCCACGGCGAGGTCGGCGATGGTGACGTCCTCCGTCTCGCCGGAGCGGTGGGACATGATCGCGGTGTAGCCCGCCTCGCGCGCCGCGCTCACCGCCGCGAGCGCCTCGGTAAGCGTGCCGATCTGGTTGACCTTCACGAGGATGGAGTTCGCGACCCCGAGCTCGATCCCGCGGCGCAGGCGGTCCGTGCTCGTCACGAAGAGGTCGTCGCCCACGAGCTGCACGCGATCGCCGAGGCGCTCCGTGAGCCGCCGCCAGCCCTCCCAGTCCTCCTCGTCCATGCCGTCCTCGACGGAGAGGATGGGGTACCGCCCGGCGAGATCGGTCCACAGCTGGGCGAGTTCCTCCGAGGAGAGCGTGCGCCCCTCGTGCTCGAGCGCGTAGGCCCCATCGCGGTGCAGCTCGCTGACCGCCGGGTCGAGCGCGATGGCGACGTCCTCGCCGGGGCGGTAGCCCGCCGCCTCGATGCCCCGCATGACCATGCGCAGGGCGTCCTCGTTCGTGCCCACGTCGGGCGCGAAGCCGCCCTCGTCGCCCACCGCCGTGCTCAGGCCCGCCTCGTGGAGGGTGCGCCGCAGCGCGTGGAACACCTCGACGCCGACCTGGAGGCCCGCCGCGAAGCTCGGCGCGCCGACCGGCACGACCATGAACTCCTGGAAGTCGAGCGTGTTGGCGGCGTGGGCGCCCCCGTTGAGCACGTTCATCATGGGCACGGGCAGCACGTGGGCGGCGTCCCCGCCGAGGTAGCGCCACAGGGGCTGGCCCTCCTCCGCCGCGGCGGCGTGGGCCGCGGCCAGGGAGACGCCGAGCACCGCGTTGGCCCCGAGGCGCGCCTTGTTCGGGGTGCCGTCGAGCTCGATGAGGCGCCGGTCGAGCCCGGCCTGGTCGAGGGCGTCGACCCCGGCGACCGCCTCGGCGATCTCCCCGTTGACGTGGCCCACGGCCCGCGCGACGCCCTTGCCGCCCCACGCCTCGCCCCCGTCGCGCAGCTCCACCGCCTCGAACTCGCCGGTGGAGGCACCGGAGGGCACCGCCGCCCGCCCCGTGGCGCCGGAGCGCAGGGCGATCTCCACCTCGACCGTCGGGTTGCCCCGCGAGTCGAGGACCTGCCTGCCGTGGACGAGCTCGATCTGGCTCACAGGGCGGAAACCTACCCCTCCGCGCCCTCGAGCCTCGCCTGGGCGTAGAAGGTGACCTGGCGCTCGAAGGGCAGCTGCGACCACTCCTCCCCCGCCTCGCGGGCGAGCGCCTCCGCCGCCTCGACCGCGCCCGCGAAGCGCCGCGTGGCGGCGCGCAGCGCGAGCTCGGGGTCGACCCGCAGCTTGCGGGCCACGTTCACGACGGCGAACAGGAGGTCGCCGACCTCGCGGAACGCGGCGTCGCGGTCGTCCCCGGCCGCCTCGAGCTCCTCGAGCTCCCCGTGGACCGCGTCGTAGGGGACGCCCTGCAGGTCGAAGCCGGTGGACGCCGCGCGGCGCTGGACCTTGCGCGCGTGCAGCGGCCCGGGCAGGTTCTCGGGGACCTCGCCGAAGATCCCGCCCTCGCGGCCCGGCTCCGTGCGCTTGATGGCGTCCCAGTTGCGCAGGACGTCGGCCGCGCCCCGGACCTCCGTCTCGCCGAACACGTGCGGATGGCGGCGCACGAGCTTCGCGCGGCAGGCCTCGGCGACCCGCGCGAGGTCGCCCGCCCCGCGCTCCTCGAGCAGCAGGGAGAGGAAGTGGACCTGGAACAGGACGTCGCCGAGCTCGTCGAGGAGCTTCGCGTCGTCGCGCGCGTTCGCCGCGTCGGCGAGCTCGTAGGCCTCCTCGACGGTGTGGGGCACGATCGTGCGCTCGTCCTGCTCGCGGTCCCAGGGGCACTCGGCCCGCAGGCGGCGCGTCAGGTCGTCGAGGCGGCCGACCGCATCGGCGATGTCGGGGCGCGGCGGGCTCAGCTCGCCGGAACCTGCGTCTGCTGCTGCTGCTGCTGCTGGCGCAGCTCGCGCTCGGCCCGCTCCTTGAGCTCCTTCGGCGCGTTGCCGCAGCTCGCGACGATGAACTGCTCCGCGCAGTTCGTCTGGTCGCTCCACTTGTCCCGGTACTCGCGGACGAAGGTCTCGACCGCGCGCTGCTGGGCCTGCTGCTGCAGGAGCTGGCGGATGGCGGGCGTCGCCTCCTTGAGGCTCTGCTGCTCGGCGGGGGTGACCTTCGTGACCCGGAAGAGGTAGTAGCCGAACTGCGTCTTCACCGGGCCCGTGACCTCGTTGGGCTTCGCGGCGAAGACGGCGCGGTCGAGCGCCCCCTCGAGCTGCTGGCCGCGCACGACGCCCGGGATGCGCCCGCCCTGCGCCTTCGTCGTCGCGTCCTGGGAGAAGCGCCGCACCACCGCGCCGAAGCCCTGGCCGGCGTCGAGCGCGCGCTTGGCCGCCTGAGCGCGCTCGGGCGTGCGGGTGAGGACGACCTGGATGTCACGGCGCGCCGGCTGCCCGAACCGCGCCTTGTTCTGCTCGTAGTAGCGGCGCACCTGCGCGTCGGTGACGCGGTCCTGGCCCTTCGTGATCTTGTCGACGAGCTTGTTCTGGAGCTGCTCCACGCGGGTCTGGAAGCGGACGTCCTCCATCGTCAGGCCGGACTGGCGCAGGTAGCGCTCGAAGTCCGCCTGCTTGGGGAACGACTGCTTGCGCACCTGGTCGATGGCCCGCTTGAGCTCCTGGTCGGTGACCCGGACGCCCTGGTCGGCGGCCTCGCCCTGGACCCAGTTGGCGGCGATGAGGAACTCGAGCACCTGGTCTCGCAGGCCGTCGTACTCGCGCTTGCACTGGGTGCGCAGCTCCTCGTCGCTCGGCGCCGTCTGCCCCTTCGGCGGCTTGGGCGTCGCCTTGCGGCGGGCGCGCACGCAGCCCGCGAAGTTGTCCGCGGGGCTCGGCGCCGCGCCCTGTCCCCCCGCCTGCGCGGCAGTCTGCCCCGCCGCGACCTTGAGCCAGTGGTCGAAGTTCGACTTCTCGATCGTGTTGTCGTCGATGCGGGCGACCGCCCCCTCCGGCACGTCGCTGCCGCAGCCGGCGGCGACGAGCGAGAGGACGGCGAGGAGGGCGAGGAACCGGATGCGCATAGGGCTCACGAGGGTAGCGGCGCCCCCTGCGCCGCCGGCGCCGTGGTCACCGTGCGGACGTCGGCGGCGACGACGCCGAGCAGGACGTCGGCGGCCCGCACGACCGCGGGGAAGCGCTGCTGCGGGTCGTCCGGCACCCGCAGGGACACCTGGCGCTTGCCCGCCTCGTAGAGGGCGCCCGGCAGCTGCGCCCGCAGCGCCTTCGCCCGCGACGAGTCGAGCTCGATGGGGGTCACGGCCAGGCGCCCCCCGCGGAAGGAGACGACCTGCGCCCCGGCCTGCCCGAACTTGATCCTCGCCCGCTGCAGGCTGACGAGGTTCTCGAGCGGCTGGGGCACGGGGCCGAAGCGGTCCTCCAGCTCATCGCGCAGGAGCGCGAGGTCGGCGACGTCGAGCGCGCTGGCGATCCGCCGGTGGACGTCGATCTTCGCCGCCTCGTAGGGGATGTAGTCCGCGGGGACGTAGGCGTCGACGTTCACGTCGAGGCGCACGGGCTCGGGCGGCTCCTCGCCCGCGCCGTCGCCGTCCGCCCCGTCCTGCCCGGCGCGCTCGCGCACGGCCTCGTCGAGCATCTGCATGTAGAGCTCGAAGCCCAGGGCGGCGACGTGGCCCGACTGCTCGTCGCCGAGGAGGTTGCCCGCCCCGCGCAGCTCGAGGTCGCGCATGGCCACCCGGAAGCCCGAGCCGAGCTCCGTGTAGTCCGACAGCGTCGCGAGGCGCTGGCCGGCCTCGTTCGTGAGCGTCGCCGCGCTCGGGTAGAGCAGGTACGCGTAGGCCCGCTCGCGGCTGCGGCCCACTCGCCCGCGGATCTGGTAGAGCTGCGAGAGGCCGAAGGTGTCGGCGCGATCGACGATCAGGGTGTTGGCCTGGGGGATGTCGATGCCCGACTCGATGATCGAGGTGCAGACGAGCACGTCGGCGTCGCCGCGCAGGAAGCCGAGCATCCGCCGCTCGAGCTCCTGCTCGTCGAGCTGGCCGTGGGCGACCTCGAAGCGCAGGTTCGGGCACAGGCCGCGCAGGCGCTCCGCCGTCTCGTCGATCGTCTCCACCCGGTTGTGCAGGAAGAAGCCCTGGCCCCCGCGCGCGGCCTCGCGCTCGAAGGCGGCGCGCACGAGCTCCTCCTCGTACTCCCCCACGTAGGTCTTCACTGGCCGCCGGCCCTCGGGCGGGGTCTCGATGACCGTGATGTCGCGCAGGTTCGCGAGCGACATCTGCAGGGTGCGCGGGATCGGGGTGGCTGACATCGCGATGACGTCGACCTTGAGCTTGAGCTGGCGCAGGAGCTCCTTCTGCTTGACGCCGAAGCGCTGCTCCTCGTCGACGACGAGCAGCCCGAGGTCCTTCGCGCGCACGTCGCGCGCGAGCAGCCGGTGGGTGCCCACGAGCACGTCGACCTTGCCGTCGGCGAAGTCCTGCACCGCGGCCCGCTGCTCCTTCGCGCTGCGGAAGCGGCTGACGTGGTCGACGCGCACGGGGTAGTCGGCCAGGCGCTCCGCGAAGGTCCCGAAGTGCTGCTGGGCGAGGATCGTCGTGGGCACGAGGACCATGACCTGCTTGCCGCCGAGCACGGCCTTGAACGCCGCGCGCAGCGCGACCTCCGTCTTGCCGTAGCCCACGTCGCCGCAGACGAGCCGGTCCATGGGCCGCGGCGTCTCCATGTCGGCCTTCACGAGCTCGATGGCCTCACGCTGGTCCGGCGTCTCCTGGTAGGGGAAGCGGTCCTCGAACTCGCGCAGCATCTCGTCGTCGGGCCCGAACGCGTGGCCCGCGCGCCGCCGGCGCTCCGCGTAGAGGTTGATGAGCTCGCCCGCGAGCTCCTGGGCGGCCCGGCGGGCTCGCGCCTTGAGCGCCTCCCAGCTCTTGCCCCCAAGCTTCGACAGCGGCGGGTGCGCGCCGCCGGCCCCCACGTAGCGGCTGATCTTCGCGAGCTGCTCCGTGGGCATGAAGACCTTGTCCGAGCCCTGGAACTCGAGCTGCAGATAGTCGCGCGTGACCCCCGCCACCGTCTTCGTCTCGAACCCGGCGAAGCGGGCGAGCCCGTGGTCCTCGTGTACGACGATGTCGCCCGTGCGCAGGTCGGCGAACGAGCGCAGCGCGCCCCGTTGCCGGCCCCCCGGCCGTGCGCCGCCGTCCTCGGAGCGGCGCCGGCGCAGGAGCCGATGCTCGGGGATGACCGCGAGCTTGAGCCCCGCGGCGACGAACCCGTCGCGCAGGGAGGCCTGGGCGAAGCGCAGGGCGTCGGACCCCGCGCCGTCCTCGCCGAGCCAGCCCGCGCGCAGGCGGGTCAGGTTGTACGCGGCCCGCTCGCCCGCGCCGCGGTTCGGCCAGGTCACCACGGTGCGGTAGCCCGACCGGGTCAGCTGCTCGAGCTGGCTCTCCGCCTCGCGCAGCGACCGGGCGGTGGCGTCCGCGGCCTGCGCGCGCAGCTCCACGGGCTGGTCGGCGGCGAGCGTCGACAGCCGCACGCGAGCGCGGGCGTCGAGCGCGTCGCGCACCGCCTCGGGCCTGACGTACAGGTGATGCGCATCGGCGTCGTGGAAGGCGGCCGTCACGTCCTGCCAGTGGTCGCGCAGCGCGGGCTCGACCTCCTCCTCGGCGGCGAGGAGCACGTCGGCCCCGCCGACGAGCTCGAGCGGGGCGCGGAAGCGGTCGACGGGCAGGAGCTCGGCGACGTCCGGGCGCTCGTCGTCGCCGGTGGCCGCGAGCGCGGCGAGCTCGCGGTGCTCCGCGGCGAGCTCCGCGGCAGGCGCGATCTCGACGACGTCGGTATCCCCCAGGGAGCGCTGGGTGAAGGTCGAGAACCAGCGCAGCGACTCGACCTCGATGTCGAAGAAGTCGACGCGGATCGCCCGGTCCTCTGTGGCCGGGAACACGTCGAGGATGCCGCCGCGCACCGCGAATTGCCCCCGGTCGTCGACCTGGTCGACGCGCTCGTAGCCCGCCGCCACGAGGTCGGCGGCGAGCTCGTCGAGGTCGACGAGGTCGCCGACCCGCAGCGTGGTCGAGCGGGGGCGCAGCTCGGGGTCGGGCACCTTCTCGCTGAGCGCCACCGCCGAGACGACGACGACCGGCGCCTCAGCCCCGTCGCCGTCCGCGAGCAGGGCGTCCAGGGCGGCGACGCGCAGCCCGACGAGGTGCGCGGGCGGCGCGAGGTGCGACTCGTAGGTCACCCCGCGGCTCGGGTAGAAGCGCACGGGTCGCGGGGCGAGCCAGGCGCGCAGGTCGGCGGCGAGCTCGCGCGCCTGGCGGTCGTCGCCCGCGACGACCAGGGTGGGGTCCGCTCCCGCCCCCTCGGCGAGCGCGGCGAGCGCGTACGGGCGCAGCGCGCTCGAGACGAACGCGCGCCCCCCCCGCGCAAGCCGGGCGGCGTCGGGATGCTCGCGGAAGTGGGTGAGCAGGGGCCGCAAGGACACGACCAGAACCACACTAGACGCGCCTCGATGGGTCCACCGGGTTCTCCTGAACCCTCCAGGAGATAGGTTTCTCGCCCGTCTGCAGCCAAACCAGGGGAGGCAAGTTGTCCGACGTCATCAACTACGTCTACGAGACGATCGACGAGGAGAACCGCGACAAGTCGGCGGCGACGCGGCGGCAGCTCGTGGGCGGCGCGGCGGCGGCGCTGGGCACCATGGGCCTGCTGGGCTACGCCGATC
>JALYMR010000307.1 GCA_030773615.1 Actinomycetota bacterium | reverse complement strand
ACGGGGAGGCGGGCACGACGGCCGCGCCGCGCGGCGGCCCGGTCTGCGGCGAGGTCATCGGCTCCTACTGGACGCGCGGCGGCTGCTGCGGCTCGGGCTGGTCGTCGCCGGGGAAGTACAGGTCGTTGACGAGGACGTTGACCTCGGTGACCGAGAGCCCGGTGATGCCCTCGATGCGGCGGATCACGTTCTCGCGCACGCGCTGGGTGACGGTGGGGACGGACTCCCCGTAGTCCACGACGACGGTGAGGTCGACCGCGGCCTCGCGCTCCCCGACCTCCACGCTGACGCCCTGGGTGCGCTCGTCGCCGAGGCCGACGCGCTGGGTCAAACCCCCGATGGCGCGAGACGCGCCCCCGCCGAGGGCGTGTACGCCGGGGACCTCGCGGGCGGCGATGCCGGCGACCTTCGTGACCACGGGATCGGCGATGCTCGTCGTCCCGCGCCCGGACTGCAACGGACCGACGCCCTGACCCCCACCGGTGCGCGTCACCACGCCCGTGCTCCCTGCGCCGCCCGTGGCCCCGCCCGCGGTGGCGCCTGTCGCCCCGCTCCCCGTCGTGCTCTCCGTCGCCATGCCGTTCCTCTCTGACTCTGGGAAGGTCGTGGTCCGGGCTACCCCCGCCCGGCGCGGGCGATGCGGGCGATGGGGGGGGGCGCCGACGGCTGACGGGGCCTTGATACGGTCCGCGCGATCAGCAGGGCCGGGGCGAGCGCCACCGGCGGAGGGTGCCCGGGGCGGTTCCCCGCGGCAGACGATCCAGCGGAGGAATCGATGGCCACCGGCACCGTCAAGTGGTTCAGCGACGACAAGGGCTTCGGCTTCATCACCCCCGACGACGGCAGCCGCGACCTGTTCGTGCACCACACGGGGATCCTGGTCGACGGCTACCGGTCGCTCGCCGAGGGCACCCGCGTCCAGTTCGAGGAGGAGAGCGGGCCGAAGGGCCCGAAGGCGGTCAACGTCACGAAGCTCTGACGCGGCGGGACCCGCTCCCGCGAGGAACCCTCCCGCGTCGGCTCCTCCTAGAGCACGATGACCAGGAGGATGATGATGATGACCAGCAGCAGAGCGCCGATGCTGATGTACACGGTGCTCCCTCCTCTCCTCGGGTGCGGGGGTGAGGTACCCCTCTGCCGCGTGCCCGAAGCTCGCTAGTGCGGGGCGACCGTACCGCCCTCGGGCACGAGCGGCAGCCCCGCGGCGTGCCAGGCGAGGAGCCCCCCGCGCAGGGAGTACGCGTCGTAGCCCGCGGCCCGGAAGGCCTGGGCGGCCATGGCCGAGCGGCCGCCGACGCGGCACTGGAAGATCACCGGCCGCTCGGGGTCGAGGGTCGGCGCGGCCGCCGCGAGCTGCCCGAGCTCGACGTGCAGCGCGCCCTCGATGCGGCCCGCCTCGTACTCGTAGGGCTCGCGCACGTCGACAAGCTGCGCACGGTCCTCGCGCAGGGCGCGCACGGTCTCCTCGGGGCTGACCTCGAGGTCGGGCTCGGGGCGGGCGGACATCGATGACAGCCTAGGAGGACCGGATGCCCGTCGCGCGGCGCGAAGGCTGCGAGCTGCACTGGGAGAGCACGGGCGAAGGCCACCCCGTGCTCCTCGTCATGGGACTCGGGATGACCGCCACGGGCTGGTGGCGGACGGTGCCCGTCCTCGCCGAGCGCCTGCGCGTGCTCGCCTTCGACAACCGCGGCGTGGGGCGCAGCTCGCGACCCGACGGGCCCTACTCCCTCCCGCAGCTCGCCGCGGACTGCGTCGCCGTGCTCGACGCGGCCGGGGTCGAGCGGGCCCACGTCTACGGGCTCTCGCTGGGCGGGATGATCGCCCAGGAGCTCGCCCTGCGCGAGCCCGGGCGCGTGGCCGCGCTCGTGCTCGGGGCGACGACCCCCGGCGGCGAGCGCGCGGTGCCCATCGCCCCCGCCACGGCGCAGTTCCTCGCGCGCCGCGCGCTCATGCCGGCCGAGGAGGCCGTCTGGGCCTCCGTGCCCTACAACTACGGGCCCGCGACGCGGGAGCACGGGGGCGACCGGATCGCGCAGGACATCGCGCAGCGCCTGCGCTTCCCCGTCGAGGCGGCGCCCTACCGCGCGCAGCTCGCCGCCGCGCTCGGCCACGACGCGCTCGGGCGCCTCGGCGCCGTCGCCGCGCCGACCTTCGTCGTCCACGGCGAGGCCGACCGCCTCGTCCCCGCCGGCAACGCCGAGCTGCTCGCCCGGGCCATCCCCGGCGCCCGGCTGCAGGTCTGGCCCGGCGCCGGGCACCTCTACCCGACGGACGAGCCGCGCGCCGACCGGGCGATCGCCGAGTTCCTCGTCAGCGCGCCGACCAGCCCAGGTCCATCGTGACCGGGGCACCGCTGAAGGCACCGCCCTCGGGCCCGAGCAGGAAGGCGACCACCCCGGCCACCTCCTCGGGCTCGACGAGCCGCTTCACCGCGTGGGGCGCGAGGATCACGTCCTCGAGGACGCGGCCCTCGGGCAGCCCGTGGGCCCGGGCCTGGTCGGCGATCTGCCCCTCCACGAGCGGGGTGCGCACGAAGCCGGGGCACACCGCGGTCGCGCACACCCCGTGGGGCGCGCCCTCGAGGGCGAGCGTCTTCACGAGCCCGAGCACCCCGTGCTTCGCGCTGACGTAGCCCGCCTTGAACGGCGAGGCGACGAGCCCGTGGACCGAGGCGATGGCCACGATGCGGCCCGCGGGCGCCGCGACGAGCGCCGGCCAGGCGCGCCGGGCGAGCAGGAAGGGGCTCGTGAGCAGGAGGGCGAGCAGCGCGTCCCAGCGGTCCTCGGGGAACTCGGCGACGGGCGCCACGTGCTGGAACCCGGCGTTGGGGACGAGCGCGTCGAGCCGGCCGAACCGCTCGAGGGCGGCGTCCACGGCGTCGCGGTTGCCCTCGCGGGTGGTGAGGTCGGCCGGGAAGGGCTCGCCCGGCCCCTCCTCGTCGGGCCGCAGGTCGACGGCGAGGACCCGCATGCCCTCGTCGACCAGCCGCTGGGCGATGGCCCTGCCGATCCCGCCCGCCGCCCCCGTCACCAGTGCCGCCCTGCCCTCGAGCTCGCTCACGCCGCAACCTCCGTTTTCCGCCAACCTTGGTGCGATACTCCTCAAGATGGGCATGCCCTCGCCGATGCACCAGGTCGTGGCCCCGACATGCCCCCCCTCGGCGACGCCCCTGGCCTCGCACGTCATCCCGAGCCTCCTGGCGACCTGGCGGGCCGGCGTCGAGGGCTGGGCAACGTACGCCATGCTCGCGCTCGCCAGGGGCGCCACCCCGCTCGCGATGGCCGGCGACGTCGCCCGCTGGGCCGCCCTGGTCGCCGACCGTCGCCCCCCGACGTGGTCGACCCCCCACGAGGTCGTCCTCGAGACCGACGTCGCCCGCCTGCGCGACTTCACCCAGGGCAGCGAGGCCGACGTGGTGCCCACCCTGCTCGTGCCCCCGCAGGCCGGGCACGACTCCTGCATCGTCGACTACAGCGCCGAGCAGAGCCAGGTCAAGGTCATCCGCGCCGCCGGCCTGGAGCGCTGCTTCTCCCTCGACTGGATCGGGGCCAGCGAGGCCACGAAGGACGCGGGCGTCGGCGCCTTCCTCGACGCCGTCACCCGCGCCGTCGACCACATCGGCGTGCCCAGGGTGAACCTCATCGGCGACTGCCAGGGTGGCTGGCTGGCCACGATGTTCGCCGCCCTGCACCCCGAGCGGGTCAACACCCTGACCGTCGCCGGGGCGCCCATCGACTTCCACGCCGGCGCGGGCGTCATCCACTCCTACGTGGACGCCTTGGCCCAGGGCGCCGACATGGGCTTCTACGAGCGGATCGTCGCCCGGCACGGCGGCGTGCTCCCGGGCGCGTTCATGCTCGACGGGTTCATCGCGATCCGCCCCGAGAGCGAGGTCGCGAAGCAGCTGCAGCTCCTCGTGCACCTCGACGACCCGGTCCACGTACAGCGCTACGGGGCCTTCGAGGACTGGTTCAAGCACACGCAGGACCTGCCGGGCGCGTTCTACCTGTGGATCGTGCAGCGCCTCTTCCGCGACAACGAGCTCGTGCGGGGCGTGCTCGAGCACGAGGGGCGGCCGGTGCGGCTCGACGCCATCGCCTGCCCCGTCGCCCTGCTCGCCGGCGGCAAGGACCACATCACCCCGCCCCCGCAGGTCTTCGCGCTCGCCGACCACGTCGCCACGGCCCCCGAGCACATGGTGCAGCGCACGACGCGGGGCGGCCACCTCGGCCTGTTCATGGGGGGCGAGGCGCTGCGCGACCACTGGCCGCCGCTGCTGGCCGGCGTGCTCAAGCACTCGATGCCGGGCGCCCGCCCCGCCGCCGCGCGGGCCGCCGCCCACTCGGCGGTCCCGGCC
>JALYMR010000306.1 GCA_030773615.1 Actinomycetota bacterium | reverse complement strand
GAGACCCTCGTCAACCGGCGCTGGGGACGGCTGCGGCCGGCTGGCGCCCCTCCCGGCCCTCGCCGCCGAGCCGGGCGTGCACGGCGCGCAGGGGCCGCGGGGCCCACCAGTTCCACTCCCCGAGCAGCATGAGCGCGGGGACGAGCAGGGCCCGGACGATCGTCGCGTCGATGAGCACGGCGGCCGCGGTCCCGAGGCCGACCTGCTTGATGAACACGATCTGCGAGGTGGCGAAGGCGCCGATGGCCACGCAGAAGAGCAGGGCGGCGGCGGTGACGATCCGTTCCGTGCGCTGAAGGCCGAGGGCGACGGCCTCCTCATTCGAGGCGCCCGCGTCGCGGGCCTCCTTGATCCGGTGCAGCAGGAACACGCCGTAGTCCGTGCTCAGGCCGAAGGCGAGGCATAGGAGCACGAGGGGCTGGGTGGACTCGAGCGCGCCCTGCGACTCGAAGCCCAGGAGCCCCTCGAGGCGGCCGTCCTGGAAGACGAGCACGAGCAGGCCGAAGGCGGCACTCAGGCTGAGCAGGTTCATGAGCAGCGCCTTCAGGGGCAGGACGACCGAGCCGGTCATCGCGAACAGGATCACGACCGTGGTCACCGCGAGCACGGCCAGCGCGAGCGGCAGCCGCGCAGCGAGCCCGGCCTGCTGGTCAACGAAGCGGGCGGTCTGGCCGCCGACGAGCGCCGAGGCGGGTGCCGGCACTGCGCGCACCGCGGCCACGAGCTCGAGGGTGCGGTCGTCGAGCGTGGCCGCCTCCGGGACGACGTCGACCTGCCAGGTCCCATCGCCGACGGCGCGGGGCGGCGCGACCTCGGCGACGCCGTCGAGGTCGCGCAGGCGCTCGGCGTAGGCGCGCAGCTCGCCCTGGGCGGCGCGGGGAGCGCTGACGGCGACGAGGATGGGCTCGTCGCGGCTGCCGGGGAAGGCCTCGCGCAGGACGCGCTCGACGACGCGGGGCGCCGCGTCGGCGGGCAGCGCGCTCGCGTCGACGCCGGTGAAGGTGACGCGCGCGAAGGGCAGGCCGGCGGCGAGCAGCACGGCGGCGGTGGCGACGGCGACGACGAGCGGCCGGCGCATCACCGTGCGCGACAGGCGGTACCAGAAGCCGTGGTCGGTCCCCGCCGTCGCGCCCCGCCAGGCCCTCGGGGCCAGGGCGTCCACGCGGTGGCCGAGGACCACGAGCAGCGCGGGGAGCACGGTGAGCGATGCCGTGGCGGCGGCGATCGCGGTCAGCGCCCCCGCGATCCCCATGGAGTACAGGAAGCGCTGGGGGAACACGAGCAGGGCCAGCAGCGCGGCGGTCACGGTCAGCGAGGAGAAGAGGACGGTGCGCCCGGCGGTCCGCAGGGTCGCGGCCACGGCCGCGCGCGGCTCGAGCCCGCGCCCGAGCTCCTCGCGGAAGCGGGAGACGAGGAAGAGCGTGTAGTCGATGGCCAGGCCCAGCCCGAGGCCGGTGGCCAGGTTGAGGGCGAAGACGGAGAGGAGGGTCGCCTCGTTGACGACCCGCAGGCCGAGGAAGGTGGCCAGGATCGTGAGGAGGCCGACGAGGAGCGGCAGCAGCGCCGCGACGACGCCGCGGAACACCCACAGGGACAGGACGAAGAGGATCGGGAAGGCGAGGAGCTCCGCGCGCGCGAGATCCTCGGCCACCTGCGCCCCGATCGCCGCGCCGGTGAGGGCGCCGCCGCCGAGGGTCACGGTCGGGTCACCGGCCAGCGCCTCCTGCACCCGCTCGCCGACCTCGGCCTCGTCGGCGGGCGCGTGAGCGAACACGGCCACGAGGGCGGTGCTGCCGTCGCGGGCCACGAGGCCCGGCTCGGCGGAGGTCACGGGGGACACGGTCCGGGCGACGCCGGGGACCGCGGCGATGCGGCGCTCGACGGCGCGGATCGCCTCGCGCCCCGCCGCGCCGCGGGCGGCGCCGCCGGCAGGACGGACGAGAGCGAGGATCTCGGGGGCGGCGTCGACCCCCGAGGCGCCCTGCAGGCGCGCGGTCGCCGCGAGGGCCTCGGATCGGGATCGGCGAAGTCGTCGCCGGTGGACAGGAGGCCGGCGACCGGCCCGCCGAACACGCCGGCGACGAGGAGGAACAGGACGGCGACGGCGAGCACGCGGCGCGGGCGCGCCGTGACGAGGCGGACGGGCATGGTGACCTCCTGAATGCAGTACGGAGTAGTTAGTCACTTTGAGGGAAAAAAAGGGGGAGTCCGGGGCGTGATCGGGGTGAGGGGAAGCGGGGCTAGCGCGGCGCGAGGAACCCGGCCATCCAGCTCCCGTCGCCGGCGAGCTCGGGCCAGCCGATGGCCGCGCCGATGGCGAGCAGGGCGCCCGTGGCCATGAAGAGGCGGACCGCGTCGCGGTCGCCGCCGCTCACCCGCGCGACGTAGGCGAACAGCTCCTCGTAGCGCGCGCGCACCCGCTCGCGGATGTCCTCGTCGCCGCAGGCGGCGTAGGCGTGAAAGCAGAAGAGGAGCTCGCGGCGGTCCTCGATGAGCCGGACGTAGGACGCGCCGAGGGCGGCGAACGCCGGGACCTCGGGTGCGCGAGCGGCCTCGGCCTCCTGGAAGGCGCGCAGGATGCGGCCGAGCGCCTCGTCCACCGCGGTCACGAACAGCTCGCGCTTCGTCCCGAACAGCCGGAACAGGTAGGCGTGCGAGATGCCCGCGCGCCGGGCGATCGCCTCCGTCGAGGCACCGGCCAGGCCCGCCTGGGCGAACTCCTCGATCGCGGCGTCGACGACCTGCTCGCGTCGCTCCTCGGCGGTGAAGCGCTTGGTGCCCGTGGCCATGCGGCCGAGACTAGTGAGTGTTCACTTCCTTGTCAACGGCGCGGCGCAGCCCCGCCTCGGAAGCTCCCGCGCGCAGGGCGTCGAGGCCGAGGCCGTCGACCGGCCCGACCGCCCCCACCGCTCGCAGGCCACCCTCGAGCGCACGCACCGCGGCCCAGGCGAGCAGGTCGGCGGTGAGGTCGTAGGGGTTCGGGCCCGAGAGGCGGCTCTCGGCCAACGTCCGCCCCGCGTCGTCACCGGCCAGGGCGACGACGCAGCAGCCCGAGGCCGCCCGCGCGTCGGCGCTCGGTCCTCCGCCGCCCGGCGCGAGGC
>JALYMR010000305.1 GCA_030773615.1 Actinomycetota bacterium | reverse complement strand
CGCCCGCCTCGTCGGGCTGCGCGAGGCCGCGGCGCTGCTGGAGCAGGCCGACGGCGGCCTCGTCGCCTACGCCGCCGCGCTGCTGCACTGGCACCGCCGCCATCCCCGCTGCAGTGCGTGCGGCGCGGCGACGCAGGTCGGGGAGGGCGGGCTGGTGCGCCGCTGTCCGGGGTGCGGCGCCCATCACCACCCGCGCACGGACCCCGTCGTCATCGTGCTCGTGACGGACGGCGACCGGGCGCTCCTCGGCCGCCAGCCCTCGTGGCCGCCGGGGCGCTACTCCGCGCTGGCGGGGTTCGTGGAGCCCGGCGAGTCGCTCGAGGAAGCCGTCGCTCGCGAGGTCCTCGAGGAGGCCGGCGTGCGCGTGGGGCCGCCCCGCTACCGCTCCTCGCAGCCCTGGCCCTTCCCCGCCTCCCTCATGCTCGGCTTCCTCGCCCCCTACGAGGGGGGCGAGCTCGAGGCGCGCGACGCGGAGCTCGAGGACGTCCGCTGGCTCTCGCGGCGCGAGCTCCTCGACGCCGCGGCGGAGCTGGGCCCCGTCCGCCTGCCGCCCCGCCTGGCCATCGCGCGCCGCCTCGTCGAGGGCTGGCTCGCCGAGACCGACGGGGCTCAAGCCCGGCCGACGGCGGGCCGATGCGACCGCTGATGGCCGCCCTCCGTACGGCGCTCCTCGCCTGCGCGCTCGTGCTCCTGCCGGCCGGCACCGCGCGCGCCGACGCCCTCCTGCCCCCGGCGGGGCAGCGCTTCGCGGGCGTCACCGCGGGCGACCCCGGCACCTTCCAGGCCGAGACCGGCGTGCACGCGCCCGTCGTCCAGCACTTCGTGGCCTGGGGCTCGGAGGGCATCGACCACGTCTTCCGATCCGCGGAGGGCAACCGCTCGCGGCTCATGATCCACGTCTCGACGCAGGACGGCCCGGGGACGCGCGAGGTCATCACCCCCCGCGGGATCGCGCGCGGGCAGGGCGACCGCTACCTGCTCTTCCTCAACCGCCGCTTCGCCGCCGCGGGACGGCCGGGCTACATCCGCCTGATGAGCGAGATGAACGGCCACTGGAACGCCTACAGCGCGTTCGACGCCAGCGGTCGCCGCCGCGACGCCGCGCATGCCACCCGGGCCTTCCGCCAGGCGTGGCGGCGCACGGTGCTCGTCGTGCGCGGCGGGCCCGTGGCCGCGCTGAACAGGCGCCTGCGCCGGCTCGGGCTGCCCCCGCTGCGCACGGGCGCCGCCGAGCTCCCCCGCCCCCCGGTCGCCTTCCTCTGGGTGCCGCAGACGGCCGGCTCGCCGAACCTCGCGGGCAACCGCCCCGGCGCCTACTGGCCGGGCGGCGCCTACGTCGACTGGACGGGCACGGACTTCTACTCGCGCTTCCCGAACTTCGCCGGCCTGGACCGCTTCGTTGCGCGGGGCCCGTGGCGGCGCAAGCCGTTCGCGTTCGGCGAGTGGGCGCTGTGGGGAGCCGACGACCCCGGCTTCGTGCGCCGGCTGTTCCGGTGGATCGGCCGCCACCCCCGGGTGCGCCTCGTCATGTACAACCAGGGCTCCCGCCCCTCGGGGCCCTTCCGCCTCACGCGCTACCCGCGAGCCACCGCGGAGCTGCGCCGCCAGCTCGCCCGGCCGGCCTTCGCGCCCTTCGCGCCCGAGTGGCGCCCCGGCGGCTAGCGGCGGACCCGGTCGGTCGCGGCCTGTCACGCTGCGCACCATGGGCGCGGGAGGCGGTGACGCGGCGGGCAGGGCGGCGAGCGGGGTGGGGCGCGGTCTGCGCCGCCTGCTAGTCCGGGCGGGGGGCGCCGCTCTTCTCCGGCTCGGCCTGCGCGCGGAGCGGGTCGCCCCGGGCGCCGTGCTCGTCCGCCGCCCCGCCGCCACGGCCAGGCAGCGGCTGGCCCAGGAGGACGAGCTGCTCGCCCGCCTGTCCCTGGACCAGCTCGTCGCGCTGGCCCGCCTGTACCGGGTGAACTGCGTCGTCGACGCGAGCGGCCGGCCCGAGGGACAGGCCCAGCGGCTGCGCCGGGCGGGCTTCGGGGGCAAGGTCGTGGCGTTCGACCCCGAGCGGGAGCGACCGGACGAGCTCGTGCTGCCCCCCGCGCCCCGGATCCTCCTGCGGCTCGGCGCTCGCCCGGACGGTCCCGGGGCGCTCGCCGCGCTCGGCGACCGCGTGGGGGACGTCGTCGTCCTCCAGGCCGAGCTCGCCCTCCTGCACGTCGACGACGGGACGCCCGCCCTGCGGGACGTGCTCGCGGACCTCGAGGCGGCGGGGTTCGAGGTCGCCGGGCTCTACCCGCTGAGCCGACAGGCGAGGACGGCGCGGATCCTCGAGCTCGAGAGCGCCTTCGTCCGCGCGGCCGCCGTCAGCAGGCCGCGCTTCCCCACGCGTGGCAGCCCACCACGATCCCCGTCAGCGTCCGCACGCTGACCGCTTCGCCGCGGTCGTCGAGGATGGAGCCGCTCTTGCCCCAGTGCTTGCGCAGGCGGCTGTCCTGGCTCGGGTCGCCCCGGACCTCGACGACCATCGCCTCGCCGGGCGCGAGCACGGCGTCGCCCTCGAACACGTAGCCGTACGGCCAGCTCTCGAGCGCGTAGCCCGCGAGGTCGACCGGCCCCGGCCCCGCGTTCTCCACGCGCACCTGCTCGCGGGCCCGCGGCCGCGCGCTGACCCGCAGCGCCCCCTGCAGCGGATCCGTGCAGCCCTCGCGGCACGGGTAGAGCATCCACGCGCGCAGGTCACCCTGAGGGTCGAAGAGGTAGCCGCCGTCGCCCATGCCGCGCACGTCGTCCGTCGCATTCTCGAACGCGGGCGCGGCCAGGCCCCAGAAGAAGGCGCCGGGGTGGCTCGCCCCGCTGCCCACGTGCACGCGCACGCTGCCGCCGGCGGGCAGCGTGGCCCCGGGCGGGAAGGTGTAACGCCGCAGGTGGGAGTCGCGCACCCACCAACCGCCGAGCGGCAGGTCGACGGACGGGTTGAGGTTCCTCAGCGAGACCCACTCCCCGTTGAGATTCGAGCCGTCCGCGCCGTCGGCGTCCCAGTTCGCCGTCAGCCGGACCCCGACCTCGGGGCTCGGCCCCGCGCCGCAGGCATCGACGTCCCACAGGCCGATCCCGGCGCGGGAGGCGCGCTCGGCCAGGCGGCTGTAGCGCGGGTTCCAGGCGTACTCCGTGCCGTTGGGCAACCAGAGCGCATGCCCCTCGGCCAGGAGCACGCGGCCCACGTCGCGCCAGGAGCCCGCGCGCGTGCGCACGGCGACGGACCGGCGCAGGCGGCTGCCGGTTCGGCTGTCCGGGTCCTGGGCCGTCACCCGGACCCTGCCGCGGGCGGCGCGGACGAGCGCCTCGAGGCGCCGCGTGGCCTCGAGGGCATGGCAGTCGCCCCGGCGCTTGGCCGCGGTGCGGCTGTAGACGCGCTGCTCCATGGCCTGGATGCCGGTGACCCGCAGGCGCACCGGGCCGGCCCTGCCGTCGCGGCGCAGGTCGACGTCGAGGGTGTCGCCGTCGGCCACGCTCGTCACCTTGCCCGTCCACACGTCGCAGACGGGCTCCCTCGTGCCCGGCACGCAGGGCCCGGTGCGCGCCAGCGCGGCGGGGGCCAGCGCCGCGCTCAGCGCGAGGGCGAGCAGCCCGAGCAGGAGAGGACGCATAGAGTTCGGCATCGGCAGGCACCGCGAACGGGTTGAGGGCCCACGGTATTGCTCAAGGCCAGCGTGATCGTCCCCGTCTACAACCCGGGGCAGAACATCGACGACTGCATCCGGTCCCTGCTCGGGCAGTCGCTCGCGCCGGACGAGTACGAGGTCATCTTCGTCGACGACGGCTCGACGGACGACACGCCGGCCCGGCTCGACGCGCTGGCGGCCGAGCACGCGAACGTCCACGTCGTCCACACCCCGAACTCGGGCTGGCCCGGCCGCCCGCGCAACATCGGGGTCGACCTCGCCCGCGGCGAGTACGTGCTCTTCGTCGACAACGACGACTGGCTGGGGCGCGAGGCGCTCGAGCGCCTGCATGCCGCCGCCGTCCGCGACGACGCGGACATCGTCATCGGCAAGGTCGTCGGCCACGGCAAGGGGGTGCCCCGCGGGATCTTCCGCCGCAGCCGCAGCGGCGCCACCCTGGGCTGGGGGCCGCTGCTGACCCTCCTGACCCCGCACAAGCTGTTCCGCCGCTCCATGCTCGTCGAGCACGCGATCCGCTTCCCCGAGGGGCGCCGGCGCCTCGAGGACCACCTCTTCGTCGTGCACGCCTACTTCCACGCGCGGCGCATCTCCGTCGTCGCCGACTACCCCGCCTACTTCTGGGTGCTGCGGGAGGACGAGGGGAACGCCTCGACCGGCGGGTTCGACCCCGCGGGCTACTACGGGAACCTGCGCGAGGTGCTCGACCTCGTCCGCGAGCACACGGAGCCCGGGCCCTTCCGCGACCGCCTCGAGGCGCACTGGTACCGGGGCAAGACGCTCGGGCGCGTCGGCACGGGCACCTTCCTGCGCCGCGACCCGGACTACCGGCGCCAGCTCTTCGAGGAGATCCGCGGCCTCGCCCTCGAGCGCTACGGCCCGCGGGCCGACGCCACCCTCGCGCTGAACCTCCGCGTGCGCTCCCGGCTGCTGCGCGACGGCGACTACGAGGGCCTGCAGGCGCTCGCCGCCGCGGAGTCCGGCCTGCGCGCGCAGGTCGCCGTGCGCGACCAGAACCACGACGGCGGCCGGCTCGTGCTCCAGCTCGAGGGCGGCCTGGCCGGCGAGGACGGGTCGCTCGCGTTCACCCGGCGCGACGGGCGCCTGCTCTGGGTCCCCCCCGCCCCGCTCGCCCCCGGGCTGCGCGACGAGGACCTCGACGCCACGGACGAGGTGACCCGAGGCCGGGTGGAGGTGATCGCCCGCTCGGTCGCCGACCGTAGCGAGTACCTGCTCCCCGGCCGCTCCGAGGTGCGCCTGGTCCCCGTCGGCCAGGGCGACGAGCGGCTGACGCCCGTCGTGCTCGCCGATGTGCGCCTCACGCCCGGCACGGCGGCGGCGGGCTCCGCCCTGCCCCCGGGCAGGTGGCAGCTCCTGGCCGTCGTCGCCGTCGCCGGCTTCTCCGCCACCGCCCGCCTGCGCGAGCCGCCCCGCGCCGGGGGCCGGCGGCTCGTGGTCACCGTCGGCG
>JALYMR010000304.1 GCA_030773615.1 Actinomycetota bacterium | reverse complement strand
CCGACCGCCTCGTCGACCTCCGCCTCGCCGATGACGAGCGGGGGGAGCAGGCGGACGGTGGCCGGACCGGTCGCGTTGGCGACCAGGCGCTGCTCGAGCAGGGCGCGGCGCACGAGCTCGGGGGCGTCGCCCTCCACGAGGTCGAAGGCGACCATGAGCCCGCGCCCGCGGACCTCCCCCACGCCGGGCAGCTCGGCCAGGCGCTCGCGCAGCAGGACGCCGAGCTCCCCCACGCGCGCGTGCAGCGCCGGATCCTCGAGCACGTCGAGGGCGGCGTGCGCGGCGGCGCACACGAGCGGCGAGCCGGCGAAGGTCGACCCGTGATCGCCGGGGCGCAGGACGTCGGCCAGGCGCTCGCCGGTGACGAGCGCCCCGACGGGCAGCCCGCCGCCCAGCGACTTCGCGGTGGTCAGGGCGTCGGGCGTGACGCCCTCGTGCTCGAAGGCCCACAGCGTCCCCGTGCGAGCCAGGCCGGTCTGGATCTCGTCGAACAGGAGCGCCGCGCCCACGGCGTCGCACGCCTCGCGCGCGGCGCGCAGCGTCCTCGCGTCGACGGGGTGCACCCCCGACTCGCCCTGGATGGGCTCGACGAGCACCGCCGCGGTCCGCTCGCCCACCGCGGCGCGGATGGCCTCGGCCTGGGGCGCGACGGCCACGAACCCGGGCACGAGCGGGGCGAACGGCGCCTGCTTGGCCTCCTGCGGGGTGGCCGACAGCGCACCCATCGTCCTGCCGTGGAAGGCGCCGGTGACGACGACGACGTCACCGCCGGGCCGGGCCCGGCGGGCCAGCTTGAGCGCCGCCTCGTTCGCCTCGGCGCCCGAGTTCGTGAAGAACACCTTGCCACCCAACGACCCCCCGGCCAGCCGATCGGCCAGGCGCACCATCGGCTCGGTGTAGAAGAGGTTGCCCACGTGGAGCAGGCGCCCGGCCTGCTCGCGCACGGCCTCGACCACCCTGGGGTGGCAGTGCCCGACGTTGTGGACGCTGATCCCGGCCAGGAAGTCGAGGTACTCTGCCCCGTCGGCGTCCCAGAGGCGCGCGCCCGCCCCACGGACGAACTCGACGGGGAACCGGGCGTAGCTCGGGACGAGGTGCTCGTCGCGGGCGGCCGGCACGGTCATCGCGCGGGCCTGATCTTCGTGCCGAAGCCGGCGTCGGTGAAGAGCTCGAGCAGGAGCGAGTGGGCCACGCGCCCGTCGACGATGTGCGCTGCGGCCACCCCGCCGTGGATCGCGTCGAGGCAGGCCTGGAGCTTCGGGCGCATGCCCCCGCCCACGCGGGGCAGCGCCTCCTGGACCTCGTCGGCGCCGACCTCCGAGGCCACGCTCTGCGGGTCGTCGGGGTCGCGCAGCCAGCCGGCGACGTCGGTGAGGAAGAGCACCTTGAAGGCGCCGAGCGCGCGGGCCACCGCGCCCGCGGCGGCGTCGGCGTTCACGTTGTAGGAGTTGCCGTCGCGGTCGGCGCCCACGGAGGCGATGACCGGGATGTAGTGCTCGGCGATGCGGCGCAGGAGGTCGACGTCGACGCGCTCGATGCGCCCCACGAACCCGATGTCCTCCCCCTTCGGGCCGGGCTGGCGGCTGACCCGGAACAGCAGACCATCGTCGCCGCACAGCCCCACCGCGGGTGAGCCGTGGCGGTTGAGGCGCAGGACGATGTCCTTGTTGACCTTGCCCACGAGCACCATCTTGGCGATCTCGACCGTCTGCGCGTCGCTGACCCGCAGCCCGCCCACGAACTCCACCGGCAGGCCGAGGCGCTGCATGTAGTCCGTGATGTCCGGCCCGCCGCCGTGAACGACGACCGGATTGAGCCCGACGAACTTGAGCAGGACGACGTCGCGGGCGAACTCCTCGCGAAGCGCCGGGTCCTCCATCGCCGCCCCGCCGTACTTGATGACCACCGTGCGCCCGTGGAAGTCGCGGATGTACGGCAGCGCCTGGAGCAGGGTGCCGACGTCGCCGATCACGTCGTGTACTCCGCGTTGATCGACACGTACTCGTGGGAGAGGTCGGAGAAGAACACCTCGGTCTCGGCGCCCTCGCCGGGCAGCGTGACCTCGTAGTCCACCTCGTCGCCCGCCACCGCCCGGGCCAGCGCCGCCTCGTCGAACCGGGCCGCCGCGCCCGCGCGGCACACGAGTGTGCCCTCGATGGCGATGTCGAGGGCGAGCGGCGCGGTGTCGGGCAGGACGCCTCCCACCGCCTGGGCGATGCGCCCCCAGTTCGGGTCGCCCCCGTGCAGCGCCGCCTTCACCAGCGGGGAGTTGGCGACCGCCCGCGCCGCGCGCTCCACCGCCTCCTGGCGCCCGCCGCGGACGACGACGCGGCCGACCCGCCGGCTGCCCTCGCCGTCGGCCACGATGCGCAGCGCGAGGCGGCGCAGCAGCGCGTCGAGCGCCTCGCCCAGGCGCAGCTCGTCCTCGGACTCGGGCCCGACCCGCACGCCGCTCGCGCCCGAGCACTGAAGGATCACCGTGTCGTTCGTGGAGAGCTGGCCGTCGACGGAGATGCGGTCGAACGAGCGCTTCACGCACACCCCGAGCAGCAGGTCGGCGGTCTCCGGGGCCAGGGCGGCGTCCGTCTGGACGAAGCAGAGCATCGTGGCGAAGCGGGGGCTGATCATGCCGGCCCCCTTCGCCTGGGCGGTGAGGCTCACGGTCCCCGAGGGCAGCTCGACCTCGACCGCGGCGCGCTTCTCGAACTTGTCCGTCGTCATGATCGCCCGGGCGAAGTCGCCGCCGCCGTCCTGCGCGAGGTCGCCGCGCGCGCGCACGAGCCCGCGGATCACCGCGTCGCCGTCGAGCTGCACGCCGATCACCCCGGTGGAGGCGAGGGCCACTCGGTCCTCGCGCACCCCCGCGGCCAGCGCGGTGGCGCCCTGGATGCGCGCCGCCTGCTCCGTGCCCATCCCCCCGGTCGCGGCGTTCGCGTTGCCCGAGTTGGCCGCCACCGCCCGGATCGCGTCGAGGCGGCAGCGGGCCTTCGTGACCAGGACGGGGGCGGCGAGCACCCCCGAGCGGGTGAAGCGCGCGGCGCTCGTGACCTCGCGCGCGTCGCACACGAGCAGCCCCAGGTCGAGCGCGCCGGACGCCTTGAGCCCGGCGGCGACCCCCGCGGCCCGGAAGCCGCCGGGCACGAGGTCGGGGTCCTCGGCCTCGCGGACGTGGGGATGGGCGTCGATCCAGCGCGAGCTCACGGCTCGAGCCCCTCCGTCTCGGGCCGGGCGAACATGAGGTTGAGGTTCTGCACGGCCTGGGAGGCCGCGCCCTTCCACAGGTTGTCGATCGCCCCGAAGACGAGGAGCTTGCCCGTGCGCGCGTCGACGTGGACGTACACCCGGCAGACGTTCGTGTCGCGCACGTCGCGGACCCCGGGCGGGCGGTCGGCGAGCTCCACGAACGGCTCGTCGGCGTACGCGGCGGCGTAGCGCTCCTCGAGCTCCCCCTGGGTCCAGGACCGCGAGCTCGTCACGTAGCACGAGACGAGCTCGCCCTGGTCGAGCGGGAGCAGGTGCGGGGTGAACACGGAGGTCACCGGGGCGCCGAGCACGGCGAGCTCCTGGTCGATCTCCGGCGCGTGGCGGTGGCCGCCGACCCCGTACGGGGTCACGTTCTCGTCGACCGTCACGAAGTGCGTCTTCGTCGTCGCCGCGCGCCCGGCGCCCGACACGCCGCTCTTCGCGTCGACGACGACGTCGACGACGGAGCCCTCGCCGGCCAGCGGGGCCAGGGCGAGCAGCGTGGCGGTGGGGTAGCAGCCGGGGTTGGCCACGAGGTCGGCGCCCGCGATCTCCCTCCGGTAGCGCTCGGGCAGCCCGTACACCCCCCGGCCGAAGAGGTCGGGGGCCCCGTGCTCGCCGTACCAGCGCTCGTAGGTCTCGCGGTCGCGCAGGCGGAAGTCGGCCGAGAGGTCGACGACGCGCACGCCGCGCTCGCGCAGGGCGGCGACGACGGGCGCCGAGGCGCCGTGCGGGTAGGCGACGATCGCCGCGTCGACCTCGCCGTGGCGGTCGAGGTCGAGCTCCTCGAGGACGAGGTCCACACGGTGGTAGGGGTAGAGGTCGGACAGGCGGGCGCCGACGTCGCTGCGGGAGGTCACCGCCGCGAGGGCGAAGGCGGGGTGGCGGTCGACGAGCCGCGCGGCGAGCGCGCCCGCGTAGCCCGAGGCGCCGGCGACGAGCACGCTAGGCACGCAGCTCGGCCCCCACCCGCGCCCGCAGGGCGTCGACGATGCGCTCGCGCACCTCGGCGACCTCCTCGTCGGTGAGCGTCCGCTCGGCGGCGCGGAACTCGAGGTGCAGGGCCAGCGAGCGCCGGCCCTCGCCCAGGGCGTAGACGTCGAAGACCTGGGCGCGCTCGAGCAGCGGCGTGCCCGCCTCGCGCACCGCGGCCACGACGTCGGCGGCGGGCACGGCCTCCCGCACCACGACCGCGAGGTCCTGGCGCACGGCGGGGAAGCTCACGAGGTCCTCGTGGCGCTCGACCGCCGGGGCGGCGGCGACGATCGTCCCCAGGTCGACCTCGAAGGCGCAGGGGCCGTCGAGGTCCCAGACCCTGGCCACGAGCGGGTGGACCTCCCCGAGCCAGCCCACCCGGCGCCCGGCGACGAGCACCGCCGCGCTGCGCCCCGGGTGCAGGAAGGGCTCGGGCGCGCGCTCGACGGCCCAGGGCACGCGCAGCGCGTCGAGCACCGCGGCGAGCAGGCCCTTCGCCGCGAAGAAGCTCGCCCGCGGCGGGTCGGGGGCGGTCCAGGTGGGCGGCGCGAGGCGCCCGACGAGCACGCCGCCCAGCGCGTGGAGCTCCGTGGGGAGCACGCTGCCCGTCCCCTCGCGGTCGTCGCGGTAGATCCCGCCCGACTCGAAGAGCGCGAGGTCGGCGGTCCCGCGGGCGACGTTGTGGCGCGCGGCGTCGAGCAGGGAGCCGAGCAGCGTCGTGCGCAGCTCGGACTGGTCCTCGCTCATCGGGTTCTCCAGGCGCACGGCCTGGCGGCGCGCGTCGTCGGCGGGCAGGCGCAGGCGGTCGTGCAGCTCGGGGGTGGTGAAGCTCCAGCCCACGACCTCGTGCATCCCCCGCCCCACGAGCGCGTCCTGGGCGCGGCGGCGCAGGCGCTGCGGCCGACTGAGGCGACCGATCGCGCCGCGGCGCGCGGGCAGGGTGGCGGGAAGCTGGTCGAGCCCGTCGACGCGGGCGACCTCCTCCACGAGGTCCGCCTCCCGGGTGACGTCGGCGCGGCGGAAGGCGGGGACGGTGACGTCGAGCCCGTCGGGAGCGTCGGCGGTCGCGAACTCCAGCGCGTCGAGGATCTCCGCCTGGCGGGGCCGGGGGATCGCGCGGCCGAGGAGGCCCGCGACCCGGGCCTCGCGCAGGCGCAGGGTCGTGAGCGGCGGCGGCGGCGCGCCGACGTCGATGAGCCCCCGCGCGGTCGCCCCGCAGAGCGAGGCCATGAGCTCGAGCGCGACGGCCTGCGCCTCGAGGGTCTGCTCGGGCTGCAGCCCCTTCTCGAAGCGCCCGCTGGCCTCCGTGCGCAAACCCAGGGCGCCCGAGGTCCGGTTGATGTTCGGGCCGTCCCAGGTGGCGACCTCCATGAGGACCCGGGTCGTCGTCGCCTCGACCTCCGAGCGCGCGCCGCCCATGATCCCGGCGATCGAGGTGGGGCCCTCGGCGTCCTCGAAGAGGAGCATCTCGCCGTCGAGGCGGCGGGTCTGCCCGTCGAGCGTCTCGACCCCCTCCCCGTCGTGCGCGCGGCGCAGCACGAGCCGCCCTCCGGCGATGCGGTCGAGGTCGAAGGCGTGCAGGGGCTGGCCCGTGAGGAACATGACGTAGTTCGTGATGTCCACGACGTTGTTGATGGGCCGCTGCCCGCAGGCCATGAGCCGCGCCTTGAGCCACGCCGGCGAGGGGCCGATCCGCACGCCGTCGAAGGCGACGAAGGTGATGCGGGGCACGAGCTCGGGGGCGCGCAGCTCGAAGTCGACGGCTTCGGTGGGCGGGAGGTCGAGCGGTCGCCAGGGCGGCGGGGCGAGCGGCGCCCCGGTGGCCGCGTGCACCTCGCGGGCGACGCCGTAGATCCCCAGGCAGTCGGGGCGGTTCGGGGTGATCTCGAGCTCGAGGACCTCCGTGGCGATGGGCAGCACGTCGGCCAGGGGCTGGCCGGGGCGCGGGCCGTCCTCGGGCAGGACGATGATCCCGGCGTGGTCCGTGCCGATCGCGAGCTCGTCCTCGGCGAGGATCATCCCCTCCGAGCGCACGCCGCGGAGCTTCGCCGCCCCGAGCCGGGTGCCGTCGGGCATGACCGCGCCCGGGCGGGCGACGGCGACGGTCTGCCCCGTGGCCACGTTCGGGGCGCCGCAGACGATCTGCGAGGCCTCCGGGCCCCCGATGTCGACCGTGCACACGGAGAGGCGGTCGGCGTCGGGGTGGCGGCGCGCCTCGAGCACCCGGCCCACCACGAAGCGCTCCGCGTCGCCCACCCCGTGGTGATGGACGGCCTCGACCTTCGTGCCGGTCATCGTCAGGCGCTCCTCGAGCGCGCGCACGCCGAGGGCGGGAGCGCAGAACTCGTGCAGCCACTCGAGGGGGACCCGCATCAGCCGAACTGCTCCAGGAACCGCACGTCGTTGTCGTACAGCAGGCGCAGGTCGGGCACGCCGTGCTTGAGCATCGCGATGCGCTCGATCCCCATCCCCCAGGCGAAGCCCTGGACGCGCTCGGGGTCGTAGCGGTCGTCGTCGACGTAGGCGTACACGTTGGGGTCGACCTCGCCCGCGCCGAGGATCTCGAGCCACGCCTCGCCCCGGCACACGGGGCAGCGCGCGCCGTCGGGGAGGAAGCCGTCGCGGCAGTTGAAGCAGGAGACGTCGACTTCCACCGAGGGCTCGGTGAACGGGAAGAAGTGCGGGCGCAGGCGTACGTCGCGCCGGTCGCCGAACACGGCGCGGGCGAAGGCCAGCAGTGTGCCCTTGAGGTCGGCGAGGGTGATGTCCTCGTCGACGGCCAGCCCCTCGACCTGGTGGAACTGGGGGGTGTGCGTCGCGTCGGAGTCGCGGCGGTAGGTGCGCCCGGGCACGACGACGTAGAGCGGCGGCGGGTGGGCCTCCATCGCGCGGACCTGCATGGGCGACGTGTGCGTGCGCAGGACCGTCGCGTCGTCCACGTAGAAGGTGTCCGTGCGCCCGCGCGAGGGGTGCGTCGGCGCGTGGTTGAGCGCGTCGAAGTTGTAGTGCACGAGCTCCACCTCGGGGCCCTCCATCACCGTGAACCCGAGGCCGAGGAACACGTCCTCGAGCTCGCGCCACGTCGCGGTGAGCAGATGCAGGCGCCCCACGGGCTGCGGCGGGCTGCCGGGGAGGGTCACGTCGACGCGGTCGGCCTCCAGGCGCGCCTCGAGCTCGGCCTCCCCGAGGGCGTCGGCGCGCTGCGCGATGAGCGACCCGATGGCCTGCCGGGCCTCGTTCGCGCTGCGCCCGACGGCGCCGCGCTGGTCGGAGGGCAGGTCGGCGACGCCGCGCAGCAGGTTCGGCAGCTCGGCCTTGCGGCCGAGGTACCGGACGCGCAGCCCCTCGAGGGCGTCGGTGGACCCGGCCGCGGCGATCGCCTCCTCGGCCTCGGCGCGCAGCTCGGCGATGCGGTCGGGGATCACCGCCACTCCGGTCCCCCTCGGGTACGGGTGGGAGCAGATGGGAGCACGGGTGCTAGCACCTGCTCCCGCCGTCCGGGACGACCCCCCGGGTCAGCTCGTAGAGCGCCACGGTGGCGGCCATCGCCGCGTTGAGCGACTCCGAGGCGATCGGGATGCGCCCGACGGCGTCCGCCGCGGCCACGACCTCGGGGGGCAGCCCGTCGCGCTCGGCGCCGACGAGCAGGCTGAGCTCGTCCTGGGCCGGGCCGCGCAGGGGCTCGCCGGCGTGGGCGACGAGGGCGAGGCGCCGGCCCGGGAGCTCCTCGAGCGCGCGCACGCGGGCGAGCGGGACGGCGAACACGGCGCCCATGGAGGCGCGCACCGCCTTCGGGCCGAACGGGTCGGCGCAGCCGGGGCCCAGGGCGATCGACGCCGCGCGGAAGGCCAGCGCGGCGCGCAGCACCGTGCCGACGTTACCCGGGTCCCCCACCCCCCACAGCGCCACGCACAGCGGCCCGGCGGGTGCCGCCCAGCGGCGCTCGAAGACGCCGATCGCGCGGGTGCCGGAGCCCAGGGCGGACACGTCGGCGAGCAGTTCCGCCTCGACCTCCTCCCCGACCAGGCCGCTTCCGGCGGCCACCACCCGGTGGACGGCGGGCCACCCCGCGGCGTCGGCGGCGGCGAGCAGGTCCTCCCCCTCGGCCACGAAGAGCCCCTCGCGCTCGCGCTCGCGCCGGCGCGCCAGCCGGCGGATCTCCTTGAGCTTCGGGTTGTGGGGGGAGGTGATGGTCATCCGGGCAAAAAGAAGGGCGCCGCCCCTGGTGGAGTCAGCGCCCGGGAGGTCTTGCGTGTCAGCGAGCGATCAGCCGGCCGACGCCTCGCGGGCGGTGTCGGCGAAACGTCGGAACGCCTCGGGGTCGCGCACCGCGATGTCGGCCAGCACCTTGCGGTCGAGCTCGACGCCGGCAGTCTGCAGCCCGTGGATGAAGGCGCCGTAGGTCATGCCGTTCTGCCGCGCCGCCGCGTTGATGCGGATGATCCACAGCCGGCGGAAGTCGCGCTTGCGGTTGCGGCGGTCGCGGTAGGCGTACGCGTCCGCCTTGAGGAGCGCCTCCTTCGCGCGGCGGTAGTTCGAGTGCGCCTCCCCCCGGAAGCCCTTCGCACGCTCGAGGGTGGCGCGACGCTTCTTGCGGGCGTGGACGGAGCGCTTGACGCGGCTCACAGCTCGCCCCGCAGGAGCTTCTTCACGCGCGTGCCGTCCTCCTTGGACAGGATGGCCGGGGTGCCCAGCCGGCGCTTGCGCTTCGGGCTCTTCTTCTCGAGGATGTGGCTCGTGAACGCGTGACGGCCCCGGACCTTGCCGGAGCCCGTCACCTTGAAGCGCTTCTTCGTGCCGGAATGCGACTTCATCTTCGGCATGGGACGCGTGAGCCTAGCGGGTCAGGGCCGCGCGCCGTTCGTGACGTCGGGCGCGTCGCCGTCAGCGTCAATCGCCACCTCGGCGTCAGGCTCCGCCGCGTCCTCGCCGTCGAGGTCCACCGCGACCTCGCCGTCGAGCTCCGCGTCGGAGACCGCCTCATCCGCGCCGTCCTCGGGCGCGTCGAACTGACCGGCGAGCACCGCCTTCGACGGGCCGAGCATCATCGTCATGTTGCGCCCGTCCTGCTGCGGGCGCTGCTCCACGGCGGCCAGCTCGACGAGGTCCTGAGCGAGGCGGTCGAGGATCTCCTGGCCGCGCTCCGGGTGGGTCACCTCGCGCCCGCGGAACATGATCGTGACCTTGACCTTGTCCTTGTGGCGCAGGAAGCGCTCGACATGGCCCTTCTTCACCGCGTAGTCGTGCTCCGCGATCTTCGGGCGGAACTTGATCTCGCGGATGACGATGTTCTGCTGCTTCTTGCGCGCCTGCTTCTGCTTCTGGGCCTGCTCGTACTTGTACTTCGAGTAGTCGAGCACCCTGGTGACGGGCGGGCGGGCCTCGGGGGCCACCTCGACGAGGTCGAGGTCGCGGTCCTGCGCATAGCGCAGGGCCTCGTCCGTGCGCATGACCCCCACCTGCTGGCCGGTCTCATCGATGAGCCGAACCTCGGGGACGCGGATGCGCTCGTTGATTCTGGTCTGGTCCCGCTCGGGCGGGCGCCGGTCAAACCTTCGCGGTACCGGCAAGTCAGGTGGCGCGCGTCAAGGCGCTGTCTTCAACAGTCAACGCGCGCAGGGTAGCACCGGCCGCCGAGTCGGCGAAGGGCGTGCCTGCCCCCGCGGCGACCTCGAGCACCGCACGGGCCCGGCGGCACGCTCGGTGGCGGCGGGGCGCGACGCCACGGTCCACGCGCACGACCTCCCCCGCGCCGTCGAGCCAGACGAGGTCGAGGGCCACGCGCATCCCGACGGTGTGGACCGCCCGGGTGCCCGGCAGGAGCAGGCCGCGGTCGGCGGGCAGCTCGGAGAGGCCCGCGAGCCCGCGCAGGCGCGCCCACGCGCTCGCGGCGCGGTGGACGGTCAGGCCGCCGGGCAGGACCGTGGCGGGCAGGCCGCCGAGGCGGCGCTCCCAGGCGGGGGCACTCACCGCGCGCCGGGGCGGGCGAGCGCGGCCAGGCGGGCCGCGAGGGCATCGACGGGCTCGGCCCCCGTGTCGCCCCGGTGGCGCTCGCGCACGCTCACCGTCCCCTCCTGCGCCTCCCGGTCGCCCACGACGAGCATGAAGGGCACCTTGCGCAGCTCCGCCTCGCGGATCTTGCGCCCCACGGACTCCGGCCGGTCGTCGACCTCCGCGCGCAGCCCGGCCGCGCGCAGGCGGTCGGCCGCCGCCCGGGCGGGCTCGACGTGGCGGTCGGCGATGGGCAGGACGAGGGCCTGGGTCGGCGTGAGCCACAGGGGGAACTCGCCGGCGAGGTGCTCCGTGAGGATCCCGATGAAGCGCTCGTAGGAGCCCATGAGCGCGCGGTGGATCATGACGGGGCGGTGCTCGGCGTTGTCCGCCCCGGTGTAGGTGAGGCCGAAGCGCTCGGGCATCTGGTAGTCGAGCTGCACCGTCCCGAGCTGCCACGCGCGCCCGAGCGAGTCCGTCATGTGCAGGTCGATCTTCGGCCCGTAGAACGCGCCGTCGCCCGGGTTGACCGTGTACGGGTGGCCGCCCGCGTCGAGCGCCTGGACGAGCGCCTGCTCGGCGCGGTCCCACAGCGCGTCGTCGCCGATGCGCTGCTCCGGCCGCGTGGACAGCTCGAGGCTCACGTCGAGGTCGAACAGCCCGTACGTCGCGAAGGCGAACTCGAGGCAGCCCGCCACCTCCTGCTGGACCTGCTCGTCCGTGCAGAACACGTGCGCGTCGTCCTGCGCGAAATGGCGGACGCGCAGCAGCCCGTGCAGCGTCCCCGAGGGCTCGTTGCGGTGCAGCAGCCCCGGCTCGGCGTAGCGCACGGGCAGGTCGCGGTGGGAGATCTGCTGGGACTTGAACAGGTGGGCGTGCCCCGGGCAGTTCATGGGCTTCAGCGCCATCTCGTGGCCCTCGGTCTCCGTCAGGAACATGTGCTCGCGGTACTTGTCCCAGTGCCCCGAGACCCGCCACAGGCTCGCGTCGTAGAGCTGCGGCGTCTTGACCTCGGTGTAGCCGCGCGGCGCGCCCATCTCCCGGCTGAGCGCGACGAGCGTGTTGAAGATCGTCGTGCCGGCGGGCAGCCAGAACGCTGCGCCGGGGGCGACGTCGGAGAACTGGAACAGCCCGAGCTCGCGCCCCAGCCTGCGGTGGTCGCGCGCCCGGGCCTGCTCGAGGCGCTCGAGGTGGGCGTCGAGGTCGGCCTGGCGGAAGAAGGCGGTCCCGTACACACGCGTGAGCTGGGGACGGCTCGCGTCGCCGCGCCAGTAGGCGCCGGCGAGGCTCATGAGCTTCACCGCCCCGATGCGCTTCGTCGACGGGGAGTGCGGCCCCCGGCACAGGTCGACGAACGGGCCGTTGCGGTACAGGGAGACCGTGCGCACGCCCTGGTCGCGCACGAGGTCCTCGATGAGCTCGACCTTGAAGTCCTGGCCCTCCGCCCGGAAGCGCTCGAGCGCCGCGTCCACGGGGAGCTCCGAGCGCTCGAAGGCCTCGTCGGCGCGGATGTGCTCGCGCATGCGCTCCTCGATGCGCGGCAAATCGGCGTCGGTCAGGGTGACGCCGGGCGGGAAGTCGAAGTCGTAGTAGAAGCCGTCGGCGATCGGGGGCCCGATGGACACCTTCACGCCGGGGAAGAGCTCGGTGACCGCCGTCGCGAGGACGTGGGCGGCGTCGTGGCGGATGAGCTCGAGCGCCTGCTCCTCGTCGCGCGGGGTGACGATGACGACCTCCTGGCCGTCGCGCAGCGGGGCACCGAGGTCGCGCACCTCGCCGTCCTCGCGCACGGCCAGCGCCGCCCGGGCCAGGCCGGCGCCGATCGCGGCCGCGGCGTCCTGCCCCGTCGCGCCCTCGGGGAGCTCGAGCTCGCGGCCGTCCGGGAGGTGCACCCTCATGACGCGCCAGGGTAGGCGCCCGCCCGTCACGGGCGGGACCCGGACTGCGACGAACTAGCGTCGACGCCGTGGACGCCGCCGCGCTGCGCGCCGAGTTCCCCGTCTTCGCCGAGATCGCCTACCTCAACAGCGGAACCTGCGGGCCCGTGCCCCGCGCCTCGGTGCGCGCGGTCGCCCAGGCGCTGGAGGACGCCGCCGCGCTCGGGCGTTCCCTGGCCTACTTCGAGGCCACCGCCCGCCTCGCCGGCCAGCAGCGCGAGGCCTACGCGGCGCTGCTCGACGCCCGGCCGCAGGACGTCGCGCTGACCACCTCGACGAGCGAGGGCATCGTCCGGGTGCTCGCCGGGCTGGACCTGCGCCCGGGCGACGAGGTCGTCACCGCCGAGGGTGAGCACCCCGGCCTGCTCGGGCCCCTCGCCGCCGCCCGGGAGCGCTTCGGGATCGCCGTGCTGGCGGTGCCCCTCGCCCGGGTGCACGAGGCCGTCGGGCCCCGCACCCGCCTCGTGGCCTGCTCGCACGTGGGCTGGGTGAGCGGCGAGCGCGCGCCGGCCGAGCTGGCGGCGCTCGACGTCCCCGTGCTGCTCGACGGCGCGCAGGGGATCGGCGCGGTGCCCTGCCGGGTGCGTGACCTGGGCTGCGCGTTCTACGCCGGGCCGGGCCAGAAGTGGCTGTGCGGGCCCGTGGGCACCGGCCTGCTCTGGGTCCACCCCGAGTGGGCCGAGCGCGTCGCCCCCATCGGCCCGACGTACCTCAACCTCGCCGACCCTGCCTCCGGCCTCGGCGCGCAGCCGCACCCCGACGCCCGGCGCCACGACGCCTCCGCCCTGGGGCTCGAGCAGCTCGCGGCCGCCGCGGCCGCCTTCGTGGTGCTCGCCGACGCGGGGTGGGCCGAGGTGCAGCGACGCGCGGCGACGCTCGCCGCCGACCTCGCCTCCCGACTCGGCGAGCGCGGGTTCCGGGTGGCACCGCGCGGCGACACGACGCTCGTGGCCTGGGAGGTCGAGGAGCCCGTCACGGTCAAGCGCCGCCTGGCC
>JALYMR010000303.1 GCA_030773615.1 Actinomycetota bacterium | reverse complement strand
CGAGCAGCGCCTTGCCGAACGGTCCCTGGGCGACGGTCTTCAGCGCGCCCTGCTGGTTCGTGGCCCTGCCGCCGGCGCCGATCGCGAGCCCGAGGGCCAGGATCCCGATGACGGCGTAGACGACGCCCCGCGACGCGAGCCCGGCTCGCGCCAGCCAGTCGAACTCCCGCGTGCGGGCGACCCGCTCGCCGTGCCGCTGGGCGTCGCGCACACCCGGCACCCGCGGCCGGGTCCTCACGTCCTCTCCACGCACCGGTTTAGTGTCTCAGTTCGCGCGCACGGGCGCCGCCGCTGCCGCGCGGGTCAGCGCACGGTGACCGGCGTCCCGACGGGCATGCACGAGGCGCAGGATGTCCCGATTGCGCAGGCGCACGCAACCGTGGGAGAGGCAAGGGCGAGGCGCTCGAGGTCGTGCCGCGGCGGCTCATCACCGGCCGGCGGGTCTGCGGTTCCTCGTTCGGCGGCCTGAAGGGCCGCGACGACGTGTCCCGGCTCGTCCAGCGCTGGCTCGACGGCGAGCTCGACTTGGAGCCCTTCGTCTCGCACGAGCTGCCGCTCGAAGGCGTCAACGAGGCCTTCGAGCGCATGGAGGCGCAGGACGGCAACCGCAGCGTCCTGCGCTTCGCCTAGGAGGACCCGTCCCGGTCGAGCTCCCCGAGGGACTGCTGCGCACCGCCGGCGCCCTGGCGGGCGCGGACCTCGGCATCACGGTCGGCGACGCCGCGCAGCCCGGCTTCCCGCTCGTCTACGTCAACGAGGCGTTCGAGCGCATGACGGGCTACCCGTCCGAGGACTGCCTGGGGCGCAAGTGCTCCTTCCTCCAGGACTCGGCGACGGACAGCGCCGAGCTGCAGCGACTCCGCGAGGCGCTCGCGGCCCAGCGCGACGTCCAGGTGACCCTGCGCAACCGGCGCAAGGACGGCGCGGTGTTCTGGAACGAGCTGCGGGTCGTGCCCCTCCGGGAGGAGGGGCGGCTGCGCTACGTGCTCGGCTTCCAGCTCGACGTGACCCACACGGTGGAGACCGTTCGGCGCCTGCGCGAGGTCATCTCCGAGCAGGAGCGCGAGCTCACGGAGCTGCGTGCCGTGCGCGAGGCGCTCACCCCACCGCCCACGCTCGCCCACGGCGGCCTCGACGTCGCCACCGCCTTCGTCGCCGCCGAGAGCGGGGTGGCCGGCGACTTCTTCCTCGCCGCGCCCAGCCCGAGGGACTCCATCACGCTCGCGGTGGGCGACGCGGTCGGGCATGGCCTGCGCGCGGCGAAGCAGGCGTCGTTCGTGCGCACGAGCCTGTCGACCTTCGCCGGGTTCACCGACGACCCCCAGCGCCTGCTCGAGCTCGCGAACTACTCGCTGATCGAGCGCACCGGCGGCTCGGCCGACTTTGTGACCTGCGTGTGCGTGAACCTGCGGCCCGGCGCGGGTGAGCTCGTCGTGGCGTCCGCCGGCCACCCGCCGCCGCTTCGCCTCGACGACGCGGCGCCCGTGCCGCCCGCCGCGCAGGGCCTGCCCCTCGGGACGGAGCTCGAGCTGCGCGGGCGGCAGGCCGTCCCGCGCCTCGCGCCGGGCGACGGGCTGCTGCTCTTCAGCGACGGCCTCCCCGAGGCCCGGAGCGCGCGCGGCCCGGCGGGGGCGCAGCGCTTCGGGGACGACCGGGTGGCCGCCGGGGTGCGCGAGCTGCGCGGCGAGCCGGCGCAGCGCGTCATCGAGGGCCTCCTGGCCGAGGTGCGGCGCGCCGTCGACGGCCCGCTGCAGGACGACCTCTGCGCGGGGGCCGTGCGCCGGCGAGGGGACGCCGCCTAGCCCGGGGTCCTAGCCGCCCTCCTCGAGCGCGCGGCGCACCGCCTCGACCTTGTCCTCGAGGGTCTGCTCCCGGTCGCGGCGCTCGTCGAGCTTGAGCACGGTGTACACGCGGGGGACCCCGAGCTCGAAGGGCACGGCGTGCAGCTCGGCAACGAGGGCGAGGACGTCGGCGGTCTCGCCCTCGAGCGAGGTGCCCATCGCGTGCAGCAGGAAGCGGACCCGGTCCTGGGCGGCGAGGCGGCGGTGGATTTCGGCGATGTAGGCCGACGCGCTCGCGTCGGGCCGGCCGAGGGCGATCACGGTCAGGTCGGCGGTGGCCATGCCCCGACCCTCGCAGGCCGGACGCCTACCAGGCCTGGGGGGCGGCGCAGCGCGGGCAGCTGACCGACGTGCTGACGGGCGCGAGGAAGAGCCAGCCGCAGCCGCAGTGGTACGTCGCGCGGTCGTCGGGCCCGCCCTCGTCGCGCAGGCGGCGCTCGGCGGGGTGCAGCGGGGCCGGACGGGGCGCGGGGGCGGGCACGACCTGCGCGCGGCGCCGGGCGCTCGGCCGGCGCGCCGGGGTCTGGGTGGTGGTGGACATGGGGGGCTCGCTCCGGGGGATGCTCGTCGTTTCCCCCCGGGTGATCGGATCCCTGCTCCGGCTCTGGAGTGGGTCCGAAGGTGCCAGCGAGGCTGCGATACTGGGTCGCGGCATGCACGGCACCCGCAAGCGCCAGGTCCGTCTCACCGTCGCGCTTACCCTGGCGCTGCTGCTCGCGGGCGCGCTCGTCTACACGACGTTCAGCGCCGCGAGCCCGGAGCGGATCCCGAGCCAGCTCGCGGGCGTGGCCGAGCCCGGCCAGACGTACAAGCTCGGCGGCCAGGTCGTGCCCGGCACGGTGCGCCGCTCGGGCGAGACGCTCGAGTTCCGCGTGCGCGACCCGAAGGGGCAGGCTTCCGTCCCCGTCCGCTACACGGGCTCCGTGCCCGACCCCTTCCGCGCCGGGCGCGACGTCATCGTCACCGTTCGTCAGGAGGGCCCTGTCTTCGTGGGCGAGCGCGACTCCCTGGTGACGAAGTGCCCCTCGAAGTTCACCGCCGAGCGCCCCGCCTGATCCCATGGCCACGCTGGGCCGCGCCTGCCTGATCCTGGGCCTCGCGGTCGCCCTCTACGGGGTCGCCGCCTCGCTCTACGGCGCCCGCGCCGGCCGCCCGGAGTGGGTGGCCTCGGGGCGCCGCGCCGCCTACGCGCTCGCCGGGCTGTGCCTCGCCGCGTTCGCGGTGCTCGAGGCCGGCTTCCTGCGGTCGGACTTCTCGCTGCTCGTCGTGGCCACGCACTCCTCGACGACGACGCCGACGTTCTACAAGGCCGCGGCGCCCTGGTCGTCGCAGGAGGGCTCGCTGCTGCTCTGGGTGCTCATGCTCAGCGTGTGGACGAGCGCGGTGCTCTTCCTCACCCGCCGGCGCCTGCGCGAGATCGCGCCCTACGCCACCGCGGTGCTGCTCGGCCTCGGCGCGTTCTTCTGCGCCCTGCTCGTCTTCCTCGAGTCGCCCTTCGCGCAGACGGCGACCCCGCCCCCCGAGGGGACGGGGCTCAACCCGCTCCTGCGCCACCCGAGCATGATGATCCACCCGCCGCTGCTCTACTCGGGCTACACCCTGTTCGCGGTGCCCTTCGCGTTCGCGCTCGGCGCCCTCGTCGCCCGACGCGTCGACGCCGAGTGGATCCGCTCGACCCGGCGCTTCGCCCTGGCCGCCTGGCTGTTCCTCGGCGCGGGGATCCTCCTCGGCGCCCGGTGGTCGTACGCCGAGCTCGGCTGGGGCGGCTACTGGGCCTGGGACCCCGTCGAGAACGCGTCCCTGCTGCCCTGGCTGACCGGCACGGCGTTCCTGCACTCCATCGTCGTGCAGGAGAAGCGGGGCATGCTCAAGACCTGGAACGTCTCCCTCGTGCTCGCCACCGGCGTGCTGGCGATCATGGGCACCTTCCTCGTGCGGTCGGGGATCCTCGAGTCGATCCACGCCTTCGGCGCCTCGACCCTGGGGCCGCCGTTCCTCGCCCTCATCGCGGTCCTCGTGGCCGCCTCCGTCGGCCTCGTGGCCTCGCGCCGCGCCGCCCTGCGCTCGGAGCACCGCCTCGACGCGATGCTCTCGCGCGAGAGCGTGTTCCTGGCGAACAACCTCGTGCTCGTCGGCCTGGCCGCGATCATCTTCTTCGGCACCTTCTTCCCGCTCATCTCCGAGGCGCTCACCGGCGACCGCGCCTCCGTGGGCCCGCCGTGGTTCAACCGCTACATCGTGCCGCTGGCGCTCGTCCTCGCCTTCCTGAGCGGCCTGGGCCCGCTCGTTGCCTGGCGGCGGGCGAGCCTCGCCGCGGTGCGCCGAACCCTCACGGTCCCCGCGCTCGCCGGGCTCGGCGCCCTCGTCGTGCTCGCCGCCGTCGGCGTCGCCTCCCGGCCGCTCGCCCTGCTCGCCTTCGCCGTGGCCGCCTTCGTGCTCGCCGGCGTCGCGCAGGAGCTCTGGCGCGGCGTGCGGGCGCGCCGCGCGATGACGGGGGAGAGCCCGCCCATCGCCCTCGTCAGCCTCGTGCGGCGCAACCGGCGCCGGTACGGCGGTCACCTCGTGCACGCGGGCATGGCCCTCCTGTTCGTCGGCGTCGCCGCCTCGTCGGCCTTCCAGAGCGTCACCAGCCCCACGCTGCGCCCGGGGCAGAGCGCGCGGGTGGGCGACTACGACGTGACCTACGTGCGCGCCACCTCGGAGCTCGTGGTCACCCCGGACGGCCGCCTCGAGCGCATCGACCTCGGCGCCGTCCTCGACGTGCGCCGCGACGGCGAGCCCGTGGTGCGCATGGCCCCCGAGCGCGGCTTCTACCCCTCGCGCGACGAGGCGGGCCTGGGCGCCGTCGGGCGCTTCTTCGAGGGCGAGTCGACGAGCGAGATCGGTCTGCGGGCCGGCCTGACGGAGGACCTGTGGACGGCGATGGCGCCCGACCTCGACCGCCTGCAGCCCATCATCGACCAGGGTGATCGCGTGTTCGCGAGCGCCGCCGACGAGCTCCCGCCGCAGGCGCAGTCGATGCTCCTGGCCCAGGCGGTCACCGGCCTCGTGGAGCGCTACCGGCGCAACCCGCCCCCGGCGAACTTCCGGCTCATCGCCTCGCCCATGGTCACCTGGATCTGGCTCGGGGCGCTCGTCTCCGTCCTCGGCGGGCTCGTGGCCCTGTGGCCGGGCCGGCCCGACCTGCCCCAGCGGCAGGTCACCGCCCGGTACGCCGCACGGGTCGCTCGCGAGCTGGGCCGAGCCCGGGCGTAGGAGGCGCCGCGCGGTGGACGCCCTGGCCCCGCTGCTCGTCATCCTCGTCGTCGCGGCCGTCGTCGCGGTCGTCGGCGCGCCCCTGCGGGGCGGGCGCCGGGCGGAGGAGGGCGTGACCGCCCAGCGGGTGCGCGAGCTCGAGGCGGCGAAGGAGGCGAAGTACCGCGAGATTCGCGAGGCCGAACTCGACCACCGGACGGGCAAGCTCGACCGCGAGGACTTCCGCGCGCTCGACCGCGAGCTGCGCGCCGAGGCGGGGGCCATCCTGCGCGAGCTCGACGGGCTACAGTGAGCGCGCCGTGGAGCTGATCCTCTCCGTCCTGCAGGGCATCCTCTGCGTGGTGGTCATCTTCCTCGTGCTCATGCACTCAGGGAAGGACGCGGGGCTCTCCGGCGCCTTCGGGGTGGGCACCGGGGCGGGGCCGTTCGGCGGCGGCTCGCTCGTCGAGCGCAACCTGAACCGCTGGACCGTCGTGTTCGCGACGCTCTTCATCGTGAACACGTTCGTGCTGCTGAAGCTCTGACCCCCCGCACTACCGGGTCGACCCGGTGACGCGGAAGCCGCGTACGCGGACGGCGGGGGCCACGACGCCGGCGGCGAAGCGGCGCCCGTAGAACTCGCCCTCGGAGACGAGGCGCTGCTCGGCGGTGAGCGCCTGCACGTCCTCGAGCACGCGCAGCGCGGCGTCGGTGAAGCGCACGTCGCGCAGGGGGCGCCCGATGCGCCCGTCCTCGATGAGGAAGGTGCCGTCGCGGGTCATGCCGGTCAGCAGCGTCTGCTTCGCGTGGACGGGGTTGACGTACCAGAAGCGCGTCACGTAGAGCCCGCGCTCGACGGGCGCGACGAGCTCGTCGACGTCGGCGGCCCCGCCTCCGGCGAGCACGAGGTTCGTGGGCAGCGGTCCCTCGGGCGCACCCCCCGGCGCCAGCGCGTGGCCCGTCGAGGTGGCCCCGCCGCCCGCCCTGGCCGCGGAGCGCGTGTCGTGCACGACCCCGTGGGCGACGCCGTCCTGGATGAGCGGCACGGGGCGCTTCGGGACGCCCTCGGCGTCGATGGCCCGGGGCAGCGTCCGCGGCGCGCGCGGCGAGTCGCTGAGGTTGACCGCCGGGGCGGCGACCCGCTGGCCGAGGCGGCCGGCGAGCGCCCCGCGCCCCTCCGCGTGGGCGAGGCCGTTGAAGGCGAGGGCGCCGAGGAAGTCGACGAGCAGCCCGAGCGCCTCGGGCTCGAGCACGGCGAGGTAGGCGCCCGGCGGCAGCTCCGCGAGCTCGCCCCGGGGCACGCGCGCGGCGGCGCGCTCGGCCAGCGCGCCGCCGTCGAGCGCCGCGCTCGTGCGGGCCGTCGTCGCCGCGTAGCCGCTGCGCCCCCGGTCGTCGCGGCAGACCACCTTCATGAAGCCGTCCGTGACCCGGTCCGTGGCCCGCACGCCGGCGGTCGAGGCCACCGCGGTCTCCACCGCCCCCGCGCTCCAGATGCCGAAGGCCTCGAGCCCGTGGGCGTGGGCGGCGGCGAAGGCGGCGCGCAGGGCCGCCGCGGGCGCGGCCGGGTCGAGGAGGGCGGTCCGCGGGTCGAACCCGTCGTGCGCGCGTGGCGGGGCGGGAGCGGGCAGCCCGGGGTTGCCC
>JALYMR010000302.1 GCA_030773615.1 Actinomycetota bacterium | reverse complement strand
GGGCACCTGGGTGTCCGGGGCCTGCGTGCGCAGGGTCGGGCAGAGGACGTCGTTCGTCGATGCCAGCAGGCCGCTGTAGCGCGACCCGATCTTGCTGCCGCTGCGCGCGATCCCACCGGGGAAGGGCAGGACGACCCCCGCGACGGCGCGCATGGCCCCCGCCGCCGCCTCCGCCGCCGCCAGCGCCGACTCCGCGTCGGGAGCGAGCATGATGATGTTCCCCCCGGCCACCCCCTCGGCCACCCCGAAGCTCTCCTCGACGAGGAACTCGCCCTCCATCACGGGCACCCGCCAGAAGCGGCGTCCGTCGAGGACCTTGCTCGCCTGGTAGCCGTCGCCGAAGAAGCGCAGCGGGCCCCCCACGGGGACGGCGTCCGCCGCGTCGAGGCCGTTGAAGCAGGCGGTCGTCGGACAGGTGAGCACGGTCTGGCCCACCCGCTCGACCAGGCGCTTGGCCAGCTGCTCGCGGTCCATCGCGAAGAGCAGCGCGGTGACGCCGGGGCGGCCGTCCGGCGTCTCGTCGGCGTCGAGCTCCCCCTCGATCCCGGCCTCGCACTTGCACCCGATGACGGAGGTCGCGAAGCCGGTGAGCGACCGCGCGGCCTCGAGCGCCCAGGAACGCGTCGCGGCGGTGATGACCAGACGGGCGCCCCACATCGGGAAGGCCTCGGCGAAGGTGTCGGCCACCTCGGAGCCGTGCAGGCTCAGCGGTGCGCTCATGCCCCGGACGGCCCGGCGGGGATCCTGCGCGCGGGCTCGAGCAGCCACGGCTCGCGCACGGGGTAGCTCGAGAACCGCACGCTGTAGCGCTCGTCGAACAGGGGCTCCAGCGTCCGCTCGATCTCCGGGTCGTGCTCGACCGCGACGCGCAGGAGCTCGCCCCGGGGGACCTCGCGCAGCTCACCGTCCTCCACGACCACCCGCCCGCCCTTGATCACGTAGCGCGGCGTGGAGAACATCTCCTCCCGATCCTCACGGTCGTGGTAGACGGTGACGTCGGCGTCGGCACCGACGCCGAGGTGGCCCTTGTCGCGCAGCCCGAGCTGTCGCGCCGGGCCCGCCCGGGTGATGATCGCGATTTCCTCCAGCGTGTACTCGCGCTCGAGGTCGTCCCCGAGCACCGTGCGCTGCATGGCCTGCCGGTCGACGCCCCGGATCTGCTCGTTGCGGAACTCCCGGTCCATGAGCAGGCGGATGAGCCGGGGGTAGCTCAGGAAGGAGCCGCCGTTGGGGTGGTCGGTGGAGAGCACGGTGCGCCAGGGGTCCCGGCTGAGCAGGAACAGCTCGAGGCCGATGCCCCACTGCAGCGCGTGCACGTACTTCTTCGCGCCGTAGGTCAGCGGCACGATGCCGCAGCCGGTCTCCGCCTCGAGGTCCGCGTTCACCCACCGACCGCCCGTGATGTCGTGCAGGACGGCGGAGACGGGGGCGTCGGCGGTGATCGTCATCGCGGAGCCGAACATGACCTGCCCGACGTCGGCGCTGTGCTCGGGATGGGTGTTGAGGTGCTCGGCGAGCTGCGGGGCGCGCGAGCGGGGCCGCTTGCCGGGCGTCCCTCCGTAGGCATGGAACTGCAGGTGGGCGAGGTGCGCGCGGCGGCCGTCCAGGGCGCGCAGCGTGTCGAGCGTCGTGCGCCAGTTGCCCGCCACGCCGAGGTTGTTGCAGTGCACGTGGACGGGGTGGGGCAGGCCGAGCTCGTCGACGGCGGTGGCGATGGTCTCCAGGACGCGGCGGGGGGTGACGCCCAGGCCGCCGACCTCGTCGTCGAGCGAGGTCACGTCGCCGTTGGCCCGCTTCCACATCTCGACCCCGCCCGGGTTCACGAGCTTGACCCCGTAGGCGCCCGTCGCCTCGAGCCACCAGGCCACCGCGTCGCGGACCCGGCTCAGGTCGTCGCCGGCCTGCCGGATGAGCTCGAACAGCGGCAGGTTGTTGCCCAGCAGGATGAGGAACGCGGTGTCGATCACCGGGGTGTCGCGCAGCTCGGCGAGGGCGTGCCGGGCGACGAGCGGGGGGGTGGCCGCGTCGACCACCGTCGTGTAGCCGAGCAGGGTGTACCGGTGGCCGGTGGTGAACGTCGACGGCACGTCACCCCCGGTGCCCGAGCGCGCGACCGCGCTGCGCTCGGCCACGTCGGCCCGGTGCTGCTCGGGCGAGAGCTTGCGCGCGGTGTTGACCGCGGGCCCGGCGATGTGCGCGTGGATGTCGACCCCGCCCGGCATCACCACCATCCCCCGGGCGTCGAGGCGCCGGGCGTGGGCGGGGACGTCGGCGACGATCTTGCCCTCGCTGACGCACACGTCGCGGACCTCCCCGGCGATGCCGTTGGCCGGGTCGTACACCTGCCCCTGGGCGATGCGCAGCATCGGTCTTCAATCCTCCCGCTGGTCGGGGACGGTCTCGCCGGTGTCGTTGCGCAGCGCGCCGACGCGCGCTCCGATCGCCGCCAGCACCTCGCGCTCGTCGGCCCGCGCCCATTCCAGCACTTGGCGCAGCGGCAGGGGGACGCCGTCCATGCGGTGCAGTGTGCCGGCCCGATGCACGCCCGCCGTCGCCGTCGCGAAGGCCACGCGGGCCGCCTGCGCCGTCGCCGTGGTCCGGGAGTCCACGACGACCGTCGGGATGCGGCGCAGGTGCGCGGCCGCCGGCGCCGGGAGGTGCTCGAGCGGGTCGGAGGCCACGATGAGCGCCGCGTCCGCCTCGCCGTGGGCCAGCAGGCGCCGTGCGTCGAACTCGCCGCGTGACGCGCGCGGGTACCCGCGCGAGAAGCTCACCCCGCCCGCGTAGCCGGTCTGCCACGCCAGCACGTTCTCGGCGCCCAGCGCGTTGGCCTCGCGTCGAAGCGGCACGGCAACCACGTGCGCCGCGCGGCTGAGGTCGCGCACGAGCGAGAAGAGCGCGAGGACGTTCATGTGCCCGGCGGCCGCGGCGCCGAGCCCGGCGCCGTGCAGCACGGCGCCGTGGCCGCAGCCTCGCAGGCGCTGCGCCAAGCGCTCGAGGTCGTCGAGCGGCAGCCGGCCCGCGAGCGCGCGGTCCAGGGGGGCGCCCCGGACGAGCGCCCGCAGCGCCCAGAGCGCCTCGAAGTCCAGGTGAGCCGGCAGCTCGATGAAGGCATCCGCCTTCTCGGCGGTCGCCGTGGGCTGGGCGTCCACGACGATGAGGGTGCGCTCCGGGTCGCGCGACGCGCCGCCGTCGCGGTCCGCGTGCAGGCGGGGCAGCAGCCGCGGGTGGGTGACCGCGGGGTCCACCCGCCAGGCCACGAGGAGCTTCGCGCGGTCCCGTACCTCGCCGAAGGTCGCGGTGCTCCCGCCGAGGGCGTGGAGCGCCACGCTCGAGCTGCCGTCGAGCACGGCGCCGGCGAGGTCGACGACGCCCCCGACGGCCTCGGCGAGGGCCACTGCCTCGCGCTGCGCCTCGCAGCTCGTCTGGCCCAGCCCGTAGACGAGCGGAAGCCGAGCGTTGAGCAGCAGGTCGGCGGCGGCGTCGACGGCCTCGGCGAGGTCAGCCTCGGTGCCGTCGACCCGGGCCGCGGGCCCGCCGGCGGCCACGTGCTCGGCGAACCAGGCGTCCCCCAGTGGGCACGTCCGCTCCACGCGCTCGAGCCCGCCCGCCCCGGCCACGACGTCGATGTCGTCGCACCCGCACCCGCACCCGGCGCACGTTGCGTCCGCGACCGTCCCTCGAGCCTGCTCAGCCACCGGCCGCCACCTCCTCGGCGACGTGGAGCTCAGCCCGGAGCCGCGCCGCGCGCCGAGCGAGGTCGGCCAGGACGCGCTCGGGCGTCTCGCCCAGGGAGAGCAGCGTGCACACAGGCTGCCCGCTGCGGATGCGCTCGCCTGGGTGAGGGACGTCGCGGATGCCGCGGTCCAGCCAGCGGCGGGTGTCGCCCACGGCGACGTCGTGACCGGCGAACAGGACGGCCTTCCCGGCCGAGGGCCCCCGGGCCCACAGCCGCTCGACGTCAGGGTCCATGAGCCGCCCGTCGAAGGCGGCGAGGTGGGCGTCGAACGCGCCGACGCCGTGGGCCGCCTCCACCACCTCGAGCGAACCGCAGGGACGCGGGTTGACCTCGACGACCCAGGCACGCTCGCCGTCCCACACGAGGTCGACGCCGAGCAGGCCGCGCAGCCCGAACGCCTCGGCGAGGCACGCGCAGACCGCCCCCGCCTGGGCGAGCAGGCCGGTGCGCTCGCCGGCCCCGAGCCGGGGCGGGACGAGGTTGCCGCACCACGCGTAGCCCCGAGCGCCGAAGACCGGGCTCCCGATGAGCTGCTCGGTCAGGCCGAGCACGGCCGCACGGCGCCCGTCGGCGACCGCGAGGACCGAGCACGACATGCCGGCCACCCGCTCCTGCAGCATGACGCCGCGCTCGAGGGCCTCCCCGCGCCACGCGCGGACCCCGCGGCCCGCCCCGCCGGACAGCGGCTTGCGCAGCCACCGCTGCGGCTCAGCGCGCCGCGGGGCGTCGGCGGCGGCGAGGGTCGTCGGATAGGCGAGGCCCTCGGCCCGCAGGCAGGCTCCGAGCACCGCCGGGTCGCGGACCCGGCGCAGCCCCTCCGGCGTGTTGCCGAGCAGCCTCCTGCCGGCGGCGAGGCTGCCCACGAGGTCGGGCCGGTTCTCGAAGCCGGCGCCGTAGATGACGCTCGGGGCGTCGATCGACTCAGCGGCGTCCGCGAGCGCGGCCAGCGTGCCACGGCCGCCGAGGTCGCGCAGCAGCGAGACGCCGCTGCAGAGCCGCTGCAGGTCGAGGTCCCCGAATCGGTCGAGGGCGACCACGCGGTGCCCGGCATCGACGGCCAGCTCGGCCATCATCCGCGCGCTCACGGCGGCGAGCAGGATCGGTTCCGGGGTTGGGGGGCTGGGTGCGTTCACGCCGGGCTCGTCGGACGTTCGGCCCCGAGGATGCCCGTCTCCGCTCGCCAGGGCCCCCCGAGGCGCCATTCATACCCCACCGAGCAGCGTCACGAACAGGGTGGCGGCGACCAGGTCGGCCGTCGTGCCCGGGTTGAGCGCGTTGCGTCGATCCCGAAGCGAGGCGTCGAACGCGGCAAGCGCGCGGCGGCCGGGCGCGGTCCGCACCCCGCCGGCCGCGAGCACCTCCGCGGCCCGGGCCGAGACCTCCTGAGCGACCTGCGGCCCTCGCTTGCGGGCGATCAGCGTGTCGGGCACGGCCGCGAGCAGCCGCAGATGCAGCTCGACGATCGCGTCGCGCTCCCCGGGCCCCTGGGCGCGCGCCGCGCTCAGGGCGGGGACGCCGACCGTGAAGGTCACGGCGAAGTCGGTGGCGTACTCGGCCGCGACGCGATCGCGTCCCGCGGCCCGTGCCATCGCCTCGCGCAGCGTGATCGCGGGCTCTTCCCGCACGTCGTGGTCGACGGGGGCGTCGAGGCCGCCCGGCTGCGCGAGGCGGATGGTGGCGTAGGCCGCACGCGCGTCGTCGAGGGTGAGCGCGCGCAGTACCGCCGCCACCCGCGCGCGCAGGGGCATGCCGGCCAGGGCCGGGTCGAGCGCCGCCCGCGCGAGCGGGGCCAGGAGCAGCGCGATGCCCAGGTTCGTGTTCGCCCCTGCGACCCGGCACGACGCCTGCACGACCGCGAGGACCGTCTCGCCGACTCCCCGGCCCTCCGCCCGCGCGAGCTCGGGCCCGACGGCGATCGCGCTGCGCAGCATGTCCTCGAACGAGGTGTCGCCGAAGGCGTGGCTGGGGGTGATGTTGCCCGGCTTCTCGGCGCTCACCTCCATCACGCAGGCCAGCTGCGCCGCGACCGCGACGTCGTCCGCGCTCCACGGGCTGCGACGGTTCATGCACCTGCCCCGGGCGCTCCCGCAGCCTGCCCCGACCGTCTTGACCGCTTTTCGCCGGGAGGGATACAGTCCCCGCGCTCCTGCCGAGGTTGGCGGGACATCTCAGGAAACCTAAGGGAGGAGAGACGCGTGGCCGGACTCCTAGGATCGAACGATCGCTCGCTGAAGGTCGGTGAGTCGCTCGTGGGCGAGGGGAACGAGGTTGCTCACATCGACCTCCTGATGGGCTCGAAGAGCGGCCCGGTGGGGCAGTCGTTCGCGAACGCTCTCGTCAACCAGAAGCACGGGTTCACGAACCTGCTCGCGGTCGTCGCGCCCAACCTGCCCTGCAAGCCCGACACGATCATCGCCAACAAGGTCACGATCGAGGGCGCCCGGCAGGCGGTGCAGATGTTCGGGCCCGCCCAGGCGGCCGTGTCGCGAGCCGTCACGGACTGCGTGCGCGAAGGCGTGATCCCGCGCGACGAGGTCGACGACCTGTGCCTCATCATCGGCGTCTTCATCCACTGGGAAGCCGCCGACGACAAGAAGATCTTCGACTACAACTACCAGGCGACGAAGGAGTCGATCGCGCGGGCGCTCGCCGGTGAGCCCAGCGTGGACCAGATCCTCGAGGCGGCGGCCGCGGCGCGCCACCCGTTCGCCGGCGGCGCCGAGGAGCACGTGCCCCCTGGCGAGAGCATGCCGAGGGAGGAGTCGGCGCCGGCCTAGTCCCGGGGCCGTCACCGCGACGTCGTTGCCAGCGCCGGCCGAGGCCCCAGGAGGTCACCCTCCGCCCGAGTCGGCGCCGGGCGACGCGCCCGGGCGCGCACGGCTCCGGGGGCTGCGGGCGGTCGTGACCGGCGCGAGCAGCGGCATCGGGCGAGCGATCGCCGAGGCGTTCGCGGCCGAGGGCGCGAGCGTCCTGCTGACGTACCGGACGTCGAGGGCCGAGGCGCTGGCCGTCGCCGACGCGATCGCCGCGCGGGGCGGCCAGGCCGCCGTCACCCAGGCGGATCTGGCCGACCGGGCCCGCTGCGAGGCCCTCGTGAGCGAAGCCCGGGAGACGCTCGGGGGCCTGGACGCGTGGGTCAACAACGCCGGCGCCGACATCGTCACGGGGGACGCCGCGAGCTGGGGGTGGGAGCGCAAGCTCGACCTCCTCCTCGCCGTCGACCTCAAGGGCACCATCGCCTGCTCCTACGCGGCGGGGGCGCTGATGCGCAGGCAACCGGCGGGTGGGACGATCGTCAACATGAGCTGGGATCATGTGACAACGGGCATGGCCGGACAGAACCCCGAGTTGCACAGCGCGGTCAAGGGAGCGGTGCTGGGCTACAGCAAGAGCCTCGCCCGTGCCCTCGCGCCCGAGGTCCGGGTCAACGTCCTGTGCCCCGGCTGGATCGAGACCCGCTTCGGCCAGGAGGCGGATCGCAGCTTCCATCGATCGGTGGCCGACTCCACGCCGCTGCGCCGGTGGGGGCGACCAGACGACGTGGCCGGGGCGGCGGTCTACCTCGTCTCGCCGGAGGCATCGTTCATCACCGGTCAGGCGATCAACGTCAACGGCGGCATCGTGGCCTAATCACGGACAGGAGGAGCGCACATGCAGACGAAGGACAAGCTCGAGGCGTACGGTCCCGAGGAGGTGGAGGTCAAGCTCAGGGACGCCGGGCTCGACGGGTGGTACCTCGAGGATGGCTGGATCCGCCGCAAGTACAGCACCGACGGCTGGCCCACCACGCTCATGCTCGTCAACACCGTGGGCTACCTGTGCGAGGCGGCGTGGCACCACGCCGATCTCGCCGTGACCTGGGGCAAGGTCTGGGTCAAGCTGCGCACGCACTCCAGCGGGGGCGTCACCGACAAGGACTTCGCCCTGGCGCGCAAGATCGAGGACACGGTGCTCTGGCGGCCCGAGCCCGACGGCGCGCTGGAGGGGACGCCGAACAAGTTCGTCTTCAGCAAGGGCACCCGCTAGCCGCCTCGGCGGCGGGCGGAGGCGCGGGCGCGCACATGGTCGACCGCGTCCTGTTCGTGACCGGAAAGCTCGCCGCGTCCGCGCTGCGCAGGACGCTCGAGCGCGCGAACCTGCCGTTCGAGTACGAGGTCGCGGTCATGAAGATCACGGTGGCCGCGCTCATGACGACGAGCTGGATCGCGCGTCATCTCGAGGTGGACCCAAGCGTGACCCGCGTGATGATCCCCGGGCTGTGCGAGGGAGACGTCGACGTCCTCACGGAGCGGTTCGGGATCCCGTGCGAGAAGGGGCCCGGCGACCTCAAGGAGCTGCCCCGCTTCTTCGGCCAGGCCGACGCCCGCGCGAGCTACGGACCCCGCGACATCCGGGTCTTCGCCGAGATCAACAACGCTCCTCACCTGGGCCGCGAGCGGATCCTCGACATGGCTGCCTACTTCCGCGAGGCGGGGGCGGACGTCATCGACCTCGGGCTGTCGCTGGACCGCGACTGGCTCGACGAGGGGCCGTCGACCATCGCCGAGCTGCGCGCGCGCGGCTACACGCTCAGCATCGACACGCTCGACCCCGAGCAGATCCTGATGGCCGACGCGGCGGGGGTCGACTTCGTGCTGAGCCTCAACAGCCAGAACGTGCACGGCGCCGAGCGCCTGCGGGCGACGCCGATCCGCATCCCCGCCGACCCCGACGACCTCGAGAGCCTCGAGGTCACGATCGCCCACCTGGAGCGCCTGGGGAAGCCGTACATCCTCGACCCCATCCTCTCGCCCATCGGCTCCGGCTTCGCCGAGAGCCTCGGGCGCTACCTCGAGGTGCGCCGGCGCCACCCCGAGGCGGAGATGCTCATGGGCATCGGGAACCTCACCGAGCTCACCGAGGCCGACACGACGGGGGTCAACGCGCTGCTCATCGGCTTCTGCCAGGAGCTCGGCATCCGCCAGGTCCTCACGACGGAGGTCATCAACTGGGCGCGGGGCGCCGTCGAGGAGGCCATCCTCGCCGCGCAACTCATGCACTTCGCCCGCGAGCAGGGCACGCCGCCCAAGCACGTCGACGGCCGCCTGCTCACGGTCAAGGACGAGGAGCTCAATCCCTACGCGGAGTCCGAGCTTCGCGAGCTGCACGCGCAGGTCCGCGACCCGAACGTCCGCATCTTCGCCGACGCGGACTGGATCTACGCCTTCAACGCCGACCGCTTCGTCAAGGGGACGGACATCGGAGAGATCTTCGAACGGCTCGGCGTCGACGAACCCACGCATGCCTTCTACCTGGGCAAGGAGCTCATGAAGGCGTCGATCGCCCGCGTCCTGCGCAAGAACTACCGCCAGGAGTCCCCTCTCGACTGGGGCTACCTCACAACCGCCGAACCTCGGCGTGAGCAGCGTGTCCGGCTGACCGCGCGGCGCGAGCGCCGAGGCCGGGCCCGTGACGGCAACCGATCCGACGCACACGCCCGCGAGGAGGAGCTTTGAAGAAGGTACTGGTTCAGCTCGACACCGACGAGCACCCCAGCCCGTTCGACGCCATCGTTGCCCATGACGCCGGCGTGGACGTGCTGCTCAGCTACGCCCGGGTCACGCCCGAGAAGGCCCGTGCCCTCGTCCAGGACGCGTTCTTCACCCGCGGCGTCCCCGACCTGGCGACGATCGCGGTGTGGGTGGGCGGCTCGGACGTCCCGATGGGCGAGCAGATCCTCGCCGAGGTGCAGGGGGCCTTCTTCGGGCCGTTCCGCGTCTCGGCCATGCTCGACTCCGCCGGCTGCAACACGACGGCCGCCACGGCCATCGCCCACCTCGCCAAGGCGATCGACGTCCGAGGGCGCCGGGCGGTCGTGGTGGGCCTGGGCCCCGTGGGCTTGCGCTCGGCCACCCTGCTCGCCGGGGAGGGCTGCGAGGTCGTGGTGACCACCCTGCCTCCCGACCTGTTCGCTGGCCCTCCCCGTCGGCCCCGCGGCCTGGCCGTGGCGCAGGAGGTCGGGCTCACCACGTTGGAGCTGGCCAACAGCGGGGAGCTCGAGACCGCGCTCGAGGGGGCGTCCATCGTCCTCACCGCGGGTCCGGCCGGCGTCGAGGTGCTCCCCCACGAGGTGTGGATGAGGAACCCCACGCTCGAGCTGCTGGCCGACTACAACGCCGCCGAGCCGCTGGGAATCGGCGGCGTCAAGGCGACCGACGACTTGGTCGAGCGCGACGGCAAGCGCGTGCTGGGAGCGCTGGGCATCGGCGACCCCAAGATGCGGACCCACAAGGCGTGCATCCGGCTGCTGTTCGAGCGCAACGACGTGATCCTCGACGTGGACGGCGTCTACGAGGTCGCCCGGGAGCAGGTCTGAGTCGGCGGGACGGACCCCGCGTGGCCGGCGTCGACCCCGGGACGGTCTCCTTCGACCTCTGCGCGCTCGACGCCGGCCGGGTCCTGCTGGATCTGACCTTCCGCTCGGAGGACCTGGGCAGGGATCCCGGCCCGCTGGTGCGGGCGCTGGTTGACCACGGTCCGTTCGACCTCGTGCTGGGCCCGGCCGGGTACGGGCTGCCGCTCGTCGCGGCCGCCGACGTCGCCGAGCGCGAGCTCGCGCTCATGCTGCTCGTTCGCGCCGACGAGCCGGGCGCGAAGGTCGGCATCGCGGGGATGTCGGCGATCGTCGGCGCCCTGCTCGAGGCCGGGCTGCCCCTCGTGTTCGCACCCGGGGCGGTGCATCTCCCCACGATCCCCGCGTACCGCAAGTGGAACCACATCGATCTCGGGACGGCGGACAAGGTCGCCAGCGCCGCGCTGTGCATCGCCGACCAGGCGGCGCGCCTGGGCATCGGCTTCGAGCAGACGTCGTTCGTGATGCTCGAGCTGGGCGGCGCGTTCAGCGCGGCCGTCGCCGTCGACGCGGGTCGCATCGTCGACGGGGTCGGAGGGTCGCTCGGGCCGATCGGGGCTCGCGCGCCGGGGGGACTCGACGGCGAGGTCGCCTACCTCATCGGGGCGGCGCTCTCGAAGGGCTCGCTGTTCAGCGGCGGGGCACTCGACCCGACCGGGGAGCTCGATCTCTCGAGCCCCGGCGTGCTCGAGGCCCTGCGTGACGAACCGCTGCACCGGGACGCATGGCTCGCCCTCGAGGAGGGCGCGGCGAAGGCCGCCCTGGCGCTCACCGCCTCGGTGCCGGCGCCCCGCGAGATCCTCGTCGCCGGGCGCGTAGCCCGGGCGCCCGGCGTCCTCGACGCGCTGGGCCTGCGGCTCGCGCGGGTCGCGCCGGTGCTCCCCGCGCGCGGGCTGGGCA
>JALYMR010000301.1 GCA_030773615.1 Actinomycetota bacterium | reverse complement strand
ACGTGCACGCCGAGGCTCCCGGTCTGCGTGGATCCCCCCCGGACGAGACCGCACACCTCAAAGGCACGGACATCGGCCCGGTCGCACGGTTCCGCGAGCTGGACGGCAAGGTGACGCCGCAAGTACCCCACCTGGCGGCCCTCGACCTCGGCGCGGAAGGCGTTCGCATCCTGCGGGTTGTCCGGCTCGCGGACGAAGGCAACGGCGGTGGCGAAGCAGCAGCGATCCTCACGCGCCGGCCCGGCGATCTCCCTCAGCGCGGCCACATGCGCGTGCTCACAGACGACGTAGTTGCGCGGCGCCTCCCAATCGCTCCACAGCCGCGGATCGGTCCACCCGGCGCCGCCCGCCGGCGACGGCCGCCGGGACATCGGCTGGCGGGGCCAGGGCAGGCGCATCGGCCCCACCTTACGAGCCCTTAAAGCGGCGCCGGGACCACCGCTACGCCGCCCGCGGCAGCTCGGCCGCCCCTCCGGCGGTCTCCTCGGGAGAGCTCCCCGGTGCGGGGAGCAGCCGGCGGCCGAGCGGGGCGGCGCTCACCCCGTGGACGACGATGGACGCAATGATCACTGCCGTCGCGGTCCAGAACAGGACCCGACCCTCGGCGGGCGACACGACGCCGAGCCCGAGAACGACGGCGGCGTAGTACAGCGAGCCGATGCCCCGGACGCCGAACCACGCGACGAAGACCCGCTCGCCCCGCGCTAGGCGGGTACCGGCGAGGCCGAGCGCCACCGCGGCAGGCCGAATGACGACGATCAGTGCGGCAACGAGCAGCCAGCCGAGCACTCCGGGGGTGGTGATGTTGCCGACGGTGACGAGCGTCCCCAGGAGGAGGATGAGCGCGAGCTCCGCGAACTTCTCGACGATCTGCGCGCCGTGGTGAACCCGCCGGTTGACCTCGTGCTCGTGCTCGTAGCGACGAAAGCCGACCCCTCCGGCGAAGGCCGCGAGGAAGCCGTAGCCGCCGACGACCTCCACCAGCCCGTAGAGGAGGAGCACGGCCCCGACGGCGAGCCAGCCGTCGAGGGCGTGGTTGAGCAACCGCGCGTCGCGCAGGCGAACGCTGCCGGCCGCGATGAGCCACCCTCCGACCCCCCCGAGCGCGAGCCCGACGACGATCGCATAGGCCACGTCGGCAAGGAGCCACTCGCCGAGCCAGCCCCAGCCCTGCTCGGCGGCCAGAAACGCCCCGAGGAAGACGAACGGAAAGGCGAGGCCGTCGTTCAGCCCGGCCTCGGCGGTCAACGCGAAGCTGTGCTCGTGCTCCTCCTCACCCGGCGGCCCGACGCCCACGTCCCCGGCGAGCACCGGGTCGGTGGGGGCGAGGATCGCGCCCAGGAGCACCGCCGCCCCCAGCGAGAGCCCCATGACCACCGTCCCGAACGCGGCGACCGCGGCGATCGTGAGGGGCATCGCGACGAGCAGCAGCCGCCACGGGTTCCCCCAGCCGCGCAACAGCCCGCGGTCGATGGCCAGTCCGGTGGCGAACAGGGCGATGATGACCGCCACCTCGCTCAGGCGTTCGAGCAGGGCGTGGTCGCGCACGGGATCAATCCACGGCACGTTCAGCACATCAATGAGCGTCGCCGCGACGAGGCCCAGGGCGAGGTAGATGAGGCTTGCGGAAAAGGCGCGTTCGTGCTGGTGCGAGAGCGCGCCAATGGCCGCGAACACTGCGAAGCCGGCAAAGGCGAGCCCGATGGCGTAAGGGTCGCCAAAGGAAAAGCCGGGGGCGGCGGCGATTGGCATCGGCCGTTGCTGCCCGGTTCGGGTCGCGCTCACGCGGGCGTGGCCGTCCCATCCCTCGCCTGGAACTGCGCGCTGGAGGGTGGGGGCTAGAAGAAGCCCGGGGGCGTCGAGGTTCTCTCCCGACTGGCCAGCCCGGCGACCTCCGCCACCCTGCGTGACGACGACACCCGCCACGGAAACGCTCATCGGAGTGCCCGGGTTGCTGGCTGCACGTGGCGGGGAGGCCCTTGATCTCCGTTCGCTGCCTCACCGACTTCAGGAGAGGCCCGCGCTCGCGGGCTTTTCTTGCGTTCTACTCCTCGCTGACACCCGGGCGCGGGGAACAATCGGGGAACAAGTCTCCGGATGACTCGCCGGCGGCTGTTCGATCGGTGAAGCGGACGCCGGTATCGCGGGCGACCTCGACGGCTCCTCGAAGCGCTCGGGCAGCAGGTCATTCGGATCGTGCCGCGCAGCGAGCGCGTCGAGCGCCGTTCGCGCGCGGCCTCGAGGTCGCCGCGGTCCAGCACACGCTCAAAGCTCAGGGGCCTGGGATACCGCATGTGGCGCCCGGCCTTTGCGGGACGTTCGTGTTTCCCGCGACCACTCCAGGAGGCGACGGGGCGCAAAACGGGGTCTAATCTCCGGGGGACCGGCAGCAGACGAGCCCCGCCCTCGGCGTCGTCAAGCGCCTCCCGCGGAACGTGGGACGAGGGGCGGGCAAGGGCGAACACGTTGGTGCTGTTCTTGCGGGCAAGAAGGACGAGCGCGACGGCGGCGTGGTGGGCGGCGGCGGCGAAGGCTCGTGCCGTGCCCGAAATCGTCGGCGAGCTGCTGCGCGGCGACGTGTCCGTGGTCCACGACCCGCCGGAGGGGGACTTGGCAATCGCTTGGGCGCGCACGTTGCCAGAGTGGAACGAGGCGGAGCCCGCCTTGTGGCTTGAGGATCC
>JALYMR010000300.1 GCA_030773615.1 Actinomycetota bacterium | reverse complement strand
GGCGGGGTCCACCGCGAGGTCGCGCAGCGCGCCGGCGAGCGCGCCGGCGTCGCCCCGGGGCACGAGCAGCCCGTCGCGGCCGTGGTCGACGACGGCGGCGTAGCCGGGCAGGTCGGAGGCGACGACCGGGGTGCCGGCGGCGAACGCCTCCGTGAGGACCATGCCGAACGACTCCCCGCCCAGGGAGGGCGCGCACAGCACGTCGGCCTCGCGCAGGAGCGCGACCTTCTCCTCGTCGGAGACCTTGCCCAGGGCGGCGACGCTGCCCGGCGTCCCCCTCCTCGCGGCGGTCAGGGCCGTCGGGTCGAGCAGCAGGGGCGCGACCTGCGCCTCGTCGGCGCCGATCACGGTCAGGGTGGCGGGCACCTGCTCGCGCAGCGCCTCGAAGGCGGCGAGGAGGACGGGCAGGCCCTTGCGCTGCACGGCCTGGCCGACGAAGGCGATGCGAAGGGGACGGGAAGCCGCCGAAGGCGGCCGTGCCCCTGAGTCGGGGGGGCGGGCCGGACTGCGTGAGGCGGGCAGGGAAGCCGGGAGGGGGCGGGAGCCGGGCCCAGCCCAACCGTCCTCCGACGCTGGGGGCGGCACTGCCCCCAGGGCCGTGGCCGCGCCACCCGCACCGAGCCAGACGCCGTTCGGGATCACCCGGTAGTCACCCCCGAAGAAGCGCTGCGCCGTCCACGCCGCGGCGGGGGAGACGGCGATGCGCACCCGCAGGCGGGCGAGCCGCCGCCGGGCACCGGCCAGGTTGCCCAGGCCGTTGGCGACCGCGTTCGTCGAGTAGGCGTGGAAGGTGCCGACGAGCGGGAGGTCGGCCGCCAGCGCGTCCCAGCCCACCGCGGGCGCGATCGGCTCGTGGACGTGGACGACATCGAAGCCCCCCGAGGCGAGCGTCGTGCGCAGCCGGTTGACCCCGGTGGGCGTGAGCAGGAGGTTCGACACGGCGCCGTTCGCCGGCAGGCCGACGGTGCGCCCGAGGGGGACGACCCACTCGGGCAGCTCGCGCGCCTGCGGGCGCGCGCCGCGGTGCGACCGCGCGGCGAGGCGGTCGTCGGGGTCGACGGGGGCGAGCACGCGGACGTCGTGGCCGGCCGCCAGCAGGTGCTCGGCCAGTCCCTCGATGTGCCGCGTCACGCCGCCCGGGTACGTCCACGAGTAGGGCGACACCAGGGCGATGCGCACCAGCGGATCGTATCCTGGCTCCCCGATGGCCCCCGTCCGGCAGTTCGTCAAGTACAGCTTCCTCAAGCTCGACCCCGCGTGGCGCCGGCTCGACGCCGACCTGCGGGCCCAGCACAAGGCCGAGTTCGCCGCCGCCTGCGCGGACTTCGCCGAGGACCACCTCCTGCGCGCGTTCTCGCTCGTGGGCACCCGCGGCGACGCGGACCTCATGCTCCTCGCCCAGGCCCAGAACCTCGAGCGCATCCACGAGCTCCACGTCGTCCTCGCCCAGAGCGGGCTCATGGGCTGGGCGACCGAGCCCCACAGCTTTCTGGCCATGACGAAGCCCTCGGAGTACTCGGACGAGTCGCGCCTCGAGGTCCGCCCCGCACACGCGAAGTACCTCTTCGTCTACCCCTTCGTGAAGACGCGCGCGTGGTACGCGCTCTCCGCCCAGGAGCGCTACCGGGTGATGCAGGAGCACATCCGGGTCGGCCGCGAGTACCCGCAGATCGACCTCAACACCTCCTACTCGTTCGGGCTCGACGACCAGGAGTTCGTCGTGGCCTTCGAGACGGACGACCCGAGCGCGTTTCTCGACCTTGTGCAGCGCCTGCGGGGCACGGAGGCCTCGGCCTACACGCTGCGCGACACCCCCACCTTCACCTGCCTCTCGGCCTCCGTGGAGCGGGCGCTCAACGCGCTCGACGGCGAGCGGGTCGCCCTCCTGGCATGAGCGACGTGCGCGACATCACGATCATCGGCGCCGGCCCGGTGGGCCTGGCCGCCGCGTTCTGGGCGGGGATGCGCGAGGCCAGCGCCCAGATCATCGACTCGCTGCCGGAGATCGGCGGCCAGCTCACCACCCTGTATCCCGAGAAGTGGATCTTCGACGTGCCCGGGCACCCGCGGATCCTCGCCAAGGACCTCGTCGAGCGCCACCGTCAGCAGACCCTCGAGCAGTTCGACGTGCCCGTGCACCTCGAGACGACGGCGGAGCGGATCAGCTGGGAGGACGACGTCGTGGTCCTGCACACGGACCGGGGCGAGCTGCGCTCGCGCACGGTGGTGATCGCCGGCGGCCATGGGGCGTTCGAGCCCAAGCGGCTGCCCGAGTACGACCTGTCTCCCTGGGAGGGCCGCGGCGCGCACTACCTCGTGACGGAGAAGGCGCAGTTCGCGGGCAAGCGCGTGCTCATCGTGGGGGGCGGCGACTCGGCCTGCGACTGGGTCGTGAACCTGCTCGACGTGGCCGACCGCGTCGGCCTCGTGCACCGCCGCGAGGGCTTCCGGGCCCACGAGGCGACGGTGAAGGAGGTCATGGGCGCGGCGGACAGCGGGCGCATCGACCTCCACGTCCCGTACCAGATCCGCGACGTCATCGGCGACGGGGGCATCGAGGCGGTGCGGCTCTACCACTCGGACGACGCGTGGGAGGTCGAGGTGCCCTGTGACGCCCTGCTGCTCCAGCTCGGCTTCAAGACCGCGCTGGGGCCCCTGAAGGACTGGGGCTTCGAGATCGAGAAGGGCGCCATCAAGGTCGACCCGCTGTTCCGCACGAGCCTCGACCGCGTCTGGGCGTGCGGGGACATCACGACCTTCGAGGGCAAGCTCAAGCTCATCGCCACGGGCTACGCGGAGGCGGCGGTCGCGGTGTCCCAGGCCGTGCACGCGATCCGCCCCGAGGTGCGCATCCAGCCCAAGTACTCCACGAACACCGGCGTCCCCGGGGCCGTGGAGGGCCAGGCGTAGGGGGTCCGCACCCCCCTCAGCGGCGGCCTGTGACGGATGCCCCCGCGGGCATGGAGCACCTCCGGGCGGCCGACCCCGTGCTCGGTGCCCTCATCGACCGGTTGGGGCCCCTTCCCGGCGCGGGCACGGAGCGCCCCGGACCGGGCGACCACTACGGCGCGCTCGTGCGCTCGATCGTGGGTCAGCAGCTCTCGGTCCGGGCCGCGCAGGCGATCTACGCCCGCCTGCTCGACCGCTTCGGCGGCCGCCCGCCGACGCCCGAGGAGGTGCTCGCGGCGGAGCCCGAGGAGCTGCGCGCCGCGGCCGGGCTCTCGCGCGCGAAGGTGTCGTTCCTGCGGTCGCTGGCCGAGCACGTGGTCGCGGGCGAGCTCGAGCTCGCGGCGCTGGCGGAGCTCCCCGACGAGGAGGTCGTCGCCGAGCTCGTCGCCGTGAAGGGCCTCGGCGAGTGGAGCGCCCACATGTTCCTGATCTTCCACCTCCAGCGCCCGGACGTGCTCGCCTGGGGCGACCTCGGCGTCCGTCGCGGCGTGGAGCGCGCCTACGGGCTCGAGGGGCTCCCGCCGGGCGACGAGCTCCGCGCGCTCGCCGAGCCCTGGCGCCCGCACCGCACGCTCGCCTGCCGCTACCTCTGGCGCTCGCTCGACACGGCCGCGCCCCTGCCCGGGGAGGACCCCGTCGCCTAGATGTAGGACCCAGCCAGGTTGTTCAGCTCGTGGAGCCGAGCTGCGGGCGGCTTGTGGCTGAGGGCGCCGTGGGGGCGGCGATGGTTGTAGGTCCACAGCCAGCCGTCAAGGGCCGCGGTGCGTTCGGCGCTGGAGGCGTAGATCGCGCCGTAAGCCCAGCCGCCTAGCAGGGTGCGGATGAAGCGCTCGGCCTTGCCGTTGGTGCGCGGCCGGTAAGGCCGCGTGCGCAGGTGCTTGAGGCCCATGGAGCGGCACGCAAAGGCGTGGATCGCCGAGCGGTAGCACGCGCCGTTATCGCTCATCACTCGCTCGACGGCGACGCCGTGTGCGGCGTCGAAGGCGATCGCGCGGCGCAGGAAGCCGACGGCGCTGGTCGCCTTCTCGTCGCGCAGGACCTCGACGTAGGCCAGGCGGGTGGCATCGTCGATGGCGATGTGGACGTAGTCCCATCCCTTCGTGCGCCGCTCGACGCCATCGCTGTCGCGCCGACGCGGTCCGGGTTGCGGCGCGTGCCGGTCACCCGCTTGCCCGCGCCGCCTTGGATGCGCCCGAGCTTCTTGACGTCGACGTGGATCAGCTCGCCCCGGGTGGCGGCGCTCGTAGCGGTTGGGCGGCTCGGGCGGCTCGAGCCGCGACAGCTTGCCCAGCCCGAGGCGGAGTAAGACCGCCGAGACCGTCGACAGCGCCATGGCCAGGCAGAAGGCGATTTCGGCGCTCGTCATCCTGAGCCGCCGCAGCAAGACGATCACCTCGACGAGCTCGTCGGGCGTGCGGTGGGGGATCGATCTGGGCGCCGAGGGGCGATCGAGGAGGCCCGCCTCGCCCTCGGCTCGGTAACGCGCGACCCACTTCAAGCAGGTGCGGTCACTCACTCCGGCGGCCTCGGCCGCCTCCGTGACCGACCCCCTGCTCGACGACGCGCAGCACCATCGTCAGGCGCCCCTTCGGGCCGAGCGGCGTTAGCGTGCACCTTTACCGGTGTCCTCCTTGGACTGAGTGGCTTGAGCACCTCTCAGCCTTCAAGGAGACCCGGATGGCTACCTCACCCGAACAACGTGGTCAGGAACTACATCTAGGGAACGGTGCGCGCATTACTGCGTCAACTGTCAAGGTTCAGACGGTCACGCGGGCGAGCGCGGAGTGAATCATTCGGCCCGGCGACCACGCGGCCGTCCTGGCGGGCGGTGCGGAATCTGGCGCTTGACCTCTTCGATGCTTGAGTCAAACGCCTCAATGGCCTGGTCGTACTGATCGAACACCTCCTTGGCCCCATCCTTTTTCCCTTGAATGTACGCCGCTTCCAACACCTGTGCAAGCTTCACACCCTGGTAGATGTCCATATCCCCGCTGAGCTCCTGGAGAGCATCGGCAACCCGTGCGCTGGCACGCACAGACACTTCACC
>JALYMR010000299.1 GCA_030773615.1 Actinomycetota bacterium | reverse complement strand
CCCAGCGACGCGCCGCCCTCGCCGCCTTCTTGACCCGCTACAACACCCAGCGCCCGCACCGGTCGCTCAACGGCCAGACGCCCCTCCAGCGCCTGGCCGACAGAAACAAGACCGCTGCCGCCTACAGCTAGCGCTCGCCGGCCCAGGCGCGGATCGCCGCCACGCTCTCCGCCGGGGCGTCCTCCTGGAAGAAGTGCCCCGCCCCCTCGAGCACGACCGTGCGGTGGCGGGGAAAGACGGTCTCCCACCGCCGGCGCTCAGGCTCGCCGAACGCCACGTCGGCATCGGGCCAGAGGACGAGCGCGGGACGGTCGCGCAGGCGGGGCAGCCCGCTCTCCACCTCGGCGAGGAACGGCGCTGCGCCGAGGATGGCGCCGGGGAGCACGGCCACCGGCACGCGAGAGGCGGGCGTGGGGAACGGGCCGCGGTAGTGGTCCATGACCTCGGGGGGCAGGCGGCGACGCATCCCGCCGGGCAGGATGCGCTCCACGAAGAGGTTGCGGTTGAGGACGAGCCGGCGGCCGACCCCGCTGCCCAGCATTCGCGAGAAGAGCTGCGCGCCCCGGTTCTCGCGCATGGGCCAGGCCCAGGTGTTGCCGACCACGAAGGCCGCGAAGCGCTCGGGCGCCCGGGTGGCCGCGGCGAAGCCGATCGGCCCGCCCCAGTCCTGCACCATCAGCGTGACCCCCTCGAGGCCCAGCGCCTCGACGAAGCGCTCCAGCACCGCGGCGTGCTCGGCGGGGGTGAAGCCGTAGCCCCGGCGGGGAGCGGACAGGCCGAACCCCGGGTGGTCGGGCGCGATGCAGCGGAAGCGGTCGCGCAGACCGGCGACGAGCTCGCGGTACAGGAACGACCAGGTCGGGTTGCCGTGGAGCATGAGCAGGACGGGACCGTCGCCCTCGTCGACGTAGTGCACGCGGCAGCCCTCCACCTCCACGAAGCGGCTCGCGAAGGGGAACAGGCGGCGGTCGAGCCAGGAGGGGTCGCTCATCCCGGCGTAGTCTGCCGATCCCATGCGGCGCCGACTCATCAGCTCGGGCTCCGAGTACGAGGCGCGCTACGGCTACTCGCGCGCCGTCGTCGTCGGCGACCGGGTGTGGGTGGCGGGCTGCGCCCCGCTCATGCCGGGCGGCGACGCCCCGCCCCCGGACGCCTACGACCAGACGGTGCGGTGCCTGGACATCGCGGAGGCCGCGCTGCGCGAGGCGGGCGGGGACATCGCCGACGTCGTGCGCTCGCGGGTCTACGTCGTGCACCGCTCCGACATGCCCGAGGTCGGGCGCGCGCTCGGCGAGCGCTTCGCCGCGGTGCGGCCGGCGAACACCACGGTGGTCGCTGAGCTGCTCGACCCGGCGTGGCTCGTGGAGGTTGAGCTCGAGGCGGTCCTGGGCTCGGGGTAGCCAGGTGCGGACGGGAGGTCGGGGGCGCCCGGGGCGCCCCGCGACCCGCGCTACAACGTGTCCTCCCCGGGCTCCTCGAGCGGCTCGGCCCGGCGGTGGGCCGGCTCGACGTCCGCGGCGGCGGCGATGAGCCCGATCTCGAAGCTGTCGATGGACGTGACGTGGGCGCCACCCGTCTCCTCGCGCTGGCGGCGCCGCTCCTCGGCCGACTCCGTGCTGGCCGTCATCGCCTCCTCCGTGTCCCACACCGTGAAGGAGACGGCCTCGCCCGTGGTGCGGTCGACCATGAAGTAGGCGTGCGAGAAGCCTTCGACGAGTTGCAGCGGCCCGATGGTGCCCTTGAAGCCCTCCAGCAGCCGCTCGGGGTCCTCGTCGGCGTGGTACCTCGTGACGCGCGCGAACATACGCCCTCCTGCTCGATGGGAAAGCGCGCGAGTATGCCCAGCTTCCCCGCGTGATCGCAACCCCGTCGCGAGCTGCCCCCTAGCCCCCCATGACGAGGCCCTCGATGCTGTGGCGCTGGGTGATCGGCCCCGCGTCGTCCACCACCCGGCAGTGCAGGTGCCGGCGCACCGCCTCGGGCAGCGCGTCGAGGAAGGGCTGGGTGACCTCCAGGGCGTGGACGTCGTCGATGACGTGGGGGGCGACGACCCCGAGCACCATCACCGGGCGCTTCTCGCCCGAGCGGTTCGGCGTGCCCCGATGCAGCGCGAGGCCGGTGCGGGCGGACATGTCCCCGAGCTGGGGGCAGCGCAGCTCGCTCATCGCGGCGTAGCGCGGCCACTCCGACCGGTCCGGGAACATCCCGTAGGCGAAGGCGTCGCCCCGCTCCGTGTGGGTGCCAGGGGCGACTTCGAACGGCCCCATCTCCGGCGTGACGTCCGCCGCGGTCACGTTGAAGGCCAGCGCGGTCAGGGTCCCGTCCGCCGCCGTCTCCTCGTCCATGGGGAAGTCGCGGTGCCAGGGCTGGTGGACCGCGCCGGGCAGCGGCACGTCGAACGCGGTCTCGACGATGAGGTAGTCCGGCCCGAGCATGCGCTCGGACAGGGCGGTGACGAGCGGATGGGTGGCGAGGTCGACGAAGCCGCGCAGCCGCTCGGCGTGCACCTCGAAGTACCACCGGTGCGGGCCGCGGCTGACCAGGCCGCCCTCGTGCGCGGCCGCCTCGCGGAAGAGCACCTCGAAGTCCTCGCGCAGCCTCTGCGCCCACCGGCGCGGGAAGGCGGCGGGAAGGCCCACGAACCCGTCCTCGTACAACCTCGCGTGCAGGCCCTCCGTCTGCTGG
>JALYMR010000298.1 GCA_030773615.1 Actinomycetota bacterium | reverse complement strand
CGTGCTCGAGGGAGGAGACGGGCGAGGCGATCCCGTCGTGGGCCAGGTTGGTGGCCACGGCCACGAGCGGCAGCCCGCTCACGCTCGCCGCGTGCTTGGCCACGTCGAGGGTGCGCCCGCCGCCGATACCCACCAGCGCGTCGTAGAATCCGCCGCGCAGGCGCTGGGCGAGCCCCATGGCCGCCTCGACACTTCCGCCCTCGACCATCCAGATGTCGCCGTTGGCCAGGGCCGGACGCAGGATGGAGGCGATCTGCTCGCCCTGGCCGGGGCCGACGGCGACCGCGACGTGACCGCCGCTCGAGATCCTGCGGTCGGCCAGCAGCGGGGCGAGGCCGGCGACGGCCCCCGGGCCGATGTCGACGCTCAGCGGCGTGCCGACCGTGCGGGTCAGCAGCGGCACGCGAGCTCCCGGGCCCGGGCCAGGTCCGCCTCGTCGTCGACCTCGACCCACCCGACGGCGCCGATCGGGGCGATGCCCACCGCTCCCCCGCGCTCCGCGAACTCCTGGAACCCGTCCTCGTAGTAGAGCGACGGGTCGCGGCGCCAGGTCGCCTCGAGCGCGTCGGCGAGCGGCGCGGCGGCCGCGGGCTCGATGAGCGCGACGCCGATGTACTCCCCGCTCGCGCGCTCGGGCTCCATGCGCTTCGTGATCCGCCCGACGCGCCCGTCCTCGGCGACCTGCACCTTCATCTGCTCCTCGCCGAGCGCGCCCTGGTCGTCCACGGCGAGCAGGACGTCGGGCCCACGGGCGGCGAGCAGGCGCTCCTCGACGGCGAAGGGGTGGACGGTGTCGCCGTTGACGAGCACCGCGCCCTCCCGGAGGGCATCCCGCGCGCACCACAGGGAGTAGGCGTTGTTCCACTCGAGCGCCTTCGGGTTGAACACGAGGTGCAGCCGCACGCCATGGCGGCGCTCGAGCTCGGGCACGCGCTCCTGCAGGCGCTCGGCGGCGAAGCCCGTGACCACGACGGCGTCGTCGAGCCCCGCCCGGCGGAGGTTCCCGAGGGCCACGTCGAGGATGGTGCGCTCCCCGTCGACGGGCAGCAGCGTCTTGGGGACGTCCTCCGTGAGGGCGCCGAGGCGGCTGCCGGCGCCCGCGGCGAGCACGAGGCCGATCACCCGAGCTCGTCCTCGTCGTCGGCGTAGACCGCCGGGCGCTCCGCTCGCTCGAAGCGAAGCCAGCCCGCGGCGCTCTCGACCGCGAAGACGACGCCGAGCAGCGCGGCCGCGGCGAAGAACGCCGTGGGCAGCAGGCTCAGGACCAGGAACGCGAAGGCGAGCAGGAGCCGGCCCTCCCAGCCCGCGGCGAGCAGCCCCAGCCACGGCGGCGGGGCGACGCCCTGATAGCGCAGGCGGTAGACGATGTCGTAGTGGCGGAAGGCCAGCGCGGCGAGCAGCGCGTAGGCGGCGGGCACCGCCGAGGACCCGGCCAGCGTCGCGAACCACAGGAGCGTGCCGTACTCGGCCAGGCGCAGCAGGCAGGGCACGAGCCAGCCCAGGCGCCCGCCGTGCGGCCGGCCGCCGGCCGCCCCGGCGAGGAGCACGAACCAGGCCAGGGCGCCGGCCACCGCGAGCCGGTCCGCCTCCTCGCCCGGGGCGGCGGCGAGGGCCCCGAGGGGCAGGGCTCCGAGGACGACGAGCACGGGGGCGGGCAGGCGGACGACGGCGCCGAGCGCGCGGCCGAGCGCTCCGGCGAGCGGCCCGTCGTCGCGGTAGGCGAGGAGCGCCGCGGCGCCGCTCATCGCGAGAACGCCCGCAGGCCGCGGCCGACGAGGGAGTACAGGCCCGCGAAGGCGCCCCAGGCCAGGACGACGACGAACGTCGTGCGCGGGGTGGTGAGCGCGGCCAGGAGCGAGACGACGGCGAACCGCTCGCCGATCGGGAACAGCGCCACGCGCTTGAGCCAGCGCGAGGGCGTCCAGCCCTCGAAGGCCCGGGAGACGCCGAGCCACGCCCGCGCGACGGCGCGCACGAGCCGCCGCGGGAGCGGGGCCGACGGCGGCGCGGGCGGGGCGGACGAAGGCCCGCCCTCCGGGGTGGTCGGGATCACGGGCAGGGCGTTCCGGGCGGCCGTGAGCGCGTCGCCGGGCTGCTCGAGCGGCGGCTGGGCCTGGGTCGCCATCGCGCCGTGCTGGGTAGCGCCGTAGGCGAAGTCGACCGCGTGGCGGGCGGTCTGCAGGGTGATCGCGCAGCAGGCGAGGACCCACACGTCGTCACCGAAGCCCCGGGTGGAGCCCAGGGCCAGGCCGGCGAACACGAGGTACTCCTTCGAGCGGTCGAACACGGAGTCGAGCCAGGCGCCGAGCTTCGAGAAGGTCCGGGTGTAGCGCGCGAGCTGCCCGTCGACGCAGTCCGTGGTGAACGCGATCTGCAGCAGGACCGCGCCGATGACCATGCCCGCGCGCTGCCCGGTCGCGAAGGCGATCGCGGCGAGCAGACCGATGCCCAGCGACACGGTCGAGATTGCGTTCGGGGTCCACCCGCGCCGCGCCGCGAAGCGAGCGAGGTACTTCGAGTACGGGCTGACGAAGAAGGTCGTGAAGAAGCCGTCGCTGGCCTTCACCGCCGAGTTGAGGAGCACCGCGTCCTCGTCGTAGCCCTCGATCTGCTCCGACGCGAGCTGCGCCGCCTCCGCGTTGAGCGGGCGCGCCCAGAAGAGCTGGCGCAGGTAGCTGTTCTGCAGGTGCACGCCGGCGCGCACGAGCCCGACGAGCAGCAGGGCGACGACGTCCTCGGGGGCGATGGCCTGGCGGCGGCGCAGCGCCGCCTCGTCCTGGGGCTCGAGCACGACCCCGGCGAGGTCGAGCTCGTCGGGGTCGACGGGCTCGGCGTCGTCGCCGCGGCGCAGCGCGGCGCGGGCGATCGACTCGCGCCACACCTCCGCCTTGCGCTCGAGCTCCTGGTCCCAGCCCTCCGGGCGGCGCCCGTCCGTGAGGGCGGTGAGGCGCCGGGCCACGTCGGCCAGCGCCGCCCGGTCGCGCGGGCCGACCTTCAGGACCCCGAGGAACGTGCCGTTCGGCCGCCCCACGGCGTGGAAGGGCGAGGCCGCGCTGAGCACGCGCCCCCGGCTCGAGCGGGTCCGGAACAGGGCGCCGCGGCGGGGCCTGCCGCTCGTGGTGAGGATGCCGGACACCACGCGGGGGTCGGCGAGCAGGCCCGCGAGCGCCTCGCGGTGGGTCACCAGGTCCCCGTAGGCGATGACGAGCCCGCCCGACGCGGCGCCGGCCAGGTCGGCGACGAGGCGCAGGTCGTGGGCGGGGGAGGGGGAGGCGTGCAGCTCGACGGACGCCCCCAGGCCGGCCACGGAGGGCTTGAGCGCGGGGGCCCAGGCGGTGCGGGTGACGACGTGGGTGGCGCGCACGCCGAGGCTCGCGAACTGCTCGAGGAGCCGGCACAGGACCGTCGCGCCCTCCCAGGGCAGGCCGGCGGCGGGCCCGCCCCCGTCGGCCGGGGCGGTGGCGAGCACGACGGCGGTGACGCCGACGGACCCGGGGCCGCGCCGGGCGGTGCCCCCGCGGGTGGCGCCCCGAGCAGGGCGACGGCCCGCGCCGCGCGCGGCCTGGACGGCGTCCGGCCCTGTCGTGATCGACCCGCTCGTCAAGCCCTGGCTCCCGTCTGGGGTGGTTCGGCGCCGCCGCACGATCCTCCTGCGGCGGGCGGGGCGGCGGCGGGACGCTGCGAAGCCTAGCGGGGCCTGCGGGCGGCGAGCAGCTCCTCGAGCAGCGCGTCCCAGTTGGGCCCGATCGCGGGGACCGCGAAGTCCTCCGCCCGCCGGAGCGCCGCGGCTCCGAGCCGCCGCCGGCGCTCCTCGTCCTCCACGAGCTCGAGCATCGCGCGCGAGAGGGCCTCGACGTCGCCGACGGGGACGAGCAGGCCGTCGCGGTCGTGGGTGATGATCTCCGCCGGGCCGCGGGGGCAGTCGAAGCTCACGACGGGAAGCCCCTTGCTCATCGCCTCCACGACGACCATCCCGAAGCCCTCGTAGCGCGAGCTCAGCACGAACAGCGACGCCTTCGCGAGCTCCTCGCCCAGCCGCTCCGTGCGGCCCATGAGGAGCACCTCGTTGGACAGGCCGTGGGCGAGGACGAGCCGCCGCAGCTGCTCGCGCTGCGGGCCCGAGCCGAAGATCCGCAGGCGCCACTGCGGGTGGGCGCGGACGACAGGCGCGAAGGCCGGGATGAGCAGGTCGAAGCCCTTCTGGGAGGTGAGCCGCCCGGCGGCGACGACCAGCGGCGCGTCGAGCGCGGCGCGGTCGCCCTCCAGGCGGGGCACCGCGTTGGGGATGCGCGCGACGCGGGTGGGCGCGCCGGCGAGCAGGGCGGCGTAGTCGCGCCGGTCGTCCTCCGTGAGCACGGCGAGGGCGTCGAGGCGGGGGTACGTGCGGGCGATCGCCGCGGCGAGGCCGGGCCGGTGGGCGTGGAAGTTCATGTGCTCCTGGCCGACGGTCACCAGGCCGGGAGGGGCGAGCTCGGCGGCCAGCAGGTTCAGGGCCGGGCGGGTCGTGACGAGCACGCCCGAGCGCAGGGAGCGCAGCTTGCGGGCGATGAGCAGGTCCGTCCACAGGCTGCACGAGCGGAAGGCCCAGTCGTCGGGGTGCACGAGCACGCTCGGCAGCGGGGCGAGCATCCGCCGCAGCACGGCGCGCGCCCCGCGCGGAGCGGCCCCCGGGCGGCGGTCGTCGAGCGTCGTGACCCGTACGCCGCGGGGCAGGCCGAAGAAGGCGTGCTCGCGCCGACGCGCGACGGTCACGAGCTCGACCTCGTGGCGCTGGGCGAGGTGCTCGACGAGGTTCAGGGTGGTGCGGATCGTGCCGCCCATCCCGTAGGCGCTCATGATGAGCACGTGCACGGAGCGTCCCGGGGCGGCCGAGGCGGCCCGTCGCCCGAGCGTGGCGCGCAGCGCCCGCAGCGCGACCCGGTGCAAGGCGACGGCGGCCAACCGCTTCGGGTTGCGC